>JAUSES010000048.1 GCA_030649835.1 bacterium | reverse complement strand
TGAATTACGAAACTCTGGTTTTCCGTCTTTGCGAGTTGGTAATCCAACGTGGCAATCCAGAGTTTATCGAGCATAATCCTGGATTGCTTCGCTTTGCTCGCAAAGACGATGCTGGGATATTTCAGTTTCGTAATTCAAAGTTATTAGTAAAGTTTCGACACATCACCTTATAACTCCCCCAGAGTCACAGACCAATTGTGCGACCTCTAACGGGATTCATAAATGCATTATAACATTTTAGAGTGTGGATGCCAAATATAGTATTAGTTCACTGCATATGAAAATTTTCTTGGTTCTACACATAATACTCCTGGTACAACATGAGTAACTGAATTTGAGGAAAATCATATTTTTCGGAATTTATCCAAAATGTAACAGTCCAAGAGAGAAAAAGTGTACTAAAATTCATGAACTTTTTAGAAATACTTTTAAAAGATTGATCGTCAAGGGGATAAAAGGGACAAAAAGAAAAGAACGCCCCGAGCGCCTCTATGGCAGTTCAAAGCTTTGGCAAGAAAAACCACTTGCATAAATAACGATATAGGAACAAGTGCGAAGCGATTATTCCTATAATTTTTTGCGGTTTATTTCTTGACTATTTGAGAGACACTAGTTTTTTCACCCATAATCTGACAACCTGCGGTTTTTCTTTCTCTGGGCCATCGGTAATAGCAATTTCTATCATGAGGGTATTGCCGCCACACTTGCCATGCACACTACCCTACCGAGGATTGCATCATTTTTCTATCTCTGCTATATTATAATCTATGGAATTTCTGGTTACTATTATGCCTTGGGTGCAGGTCGTTCTCTCTATCATCCTCGTTACAGCTATCCTTCTCCAGCAAACAGGAGCAGGTGTCGGTGGCGCATTTGGTGGGGGCGACGATTCTATCCACTACACACGAAGAGGCTTGGAGAAAGTGCTTTTTTATCTCTCTATTGTCATTGCAATTTTATTTGCCCTTTCGGCATTTGCAGTGCTTCTTCTTCGCGCATAACACCGTACACTAGTACCCCATCCACTTAATTTTGTCCCGATAATCCCTAAATTTTGGCTGCAAATGGAGTTTCATTCGTCACTGAATCCCGATTCAATTCCTCATTCATCCTCCATTTTCGCTCGAAATTTAGAGATTCTCGTTGGTAGAAAATTAAGTGGATGGGGTACTAGTTTTCAACACTCTATATTTACATTGTTGTGAAGCAATTTCTTTCATCATTCTCAAATAAGCTCAATTCCCGCTACTCATTTCCACTTGAGGGACGCTTTACCCTTGCGCTCAAGTCGTTTACAAACAGAGAAAATCAAATATTTTTTACGGCAATGGGTGTCCTCGTCGGCACAACTATTGTTCTTCTCATTGCGGTCAACAATATCTACATAGTAAAAGTCCCCGCAACGGGTGGTACGCTTGTGGAGGGGGTCATCAATACCCCCGCACATATCAATCCCCTCCTTGCAACATCCGAGGTTGGTACCGAGGCTGACCGCGATATTTCTTCGCTCGTGTATTCTGGCCTACTTCGAAGAAATGCGGAAAATGGATTCATCCCCGATCTAGCAGAAAGCTATAGTGTCTCGAAAGATGGTTTGGTGTACACATTTGTTTTAAAACCAAAACTAGAGTGGCATGATGGTAAGAAAATTACCGCCGATGATATTGTATTTACCATAAAAACTGCTCAAGACGGCCGAATGAAGAGTCCAAAGCGCGCAAACTGGGACGGGGTGCTTGTTGAAAAAGTGGATGAACTCACCGTGCGCTTTACTTTAAAAAAGCCGTATGCGCCCTTTCTTGAAAATGCAACGATGGGAATTTTGCCAGAGCATGTTTGGAAGACAATTGACTACAACCGCTTTGATACAAACAAATACAACAGAGAACCAATTGGCTCTGGCCCGTACAAATTTGATGGACTTGAGACAACCACAAAGGATGGCGATGAAATTCCTATATCCTATACGTTAAAATCTTTTGGTTCGTTTGCATTAGGGGAGCCTTACATCGACACCATAAAATTTGTTTTTTTTAGAAGCGAGGAGGCGCTCGCGCAAGCAGTACGAACGGGGTCTATCGGCGCTATAAATTCCATTTCCCCACAAAATGCAAAAAAACTTGCAGAGGATGGTTTTCGCATTGAGCACACACCACTTCCGCGCGTCCTTGCTGTTTTCTTTAATCAGGATGAGCAAGCATTTTTTAGTGATCCGTCTGTGCGAAAAGCACTCACGCTCGCAGTGGACAAACAGGCCATCATTGATAGTGCTCTTGCTGGATACGGAGTTCCCCTCGACTCACCTCTCCCCCCGGGGACCAGCGGATACGAATCAGTAGATGATACTTACACACGTGCCGAGGCTCTTGTTTCAGCACGCAAGCTTCTTGAAAAGGCGGACTGGAAATTTTCTTCAACCACAAACTCCTGGACAAAGAAAGTAAAGAAAGAGACTCAGACACTTCGTTTTGACCTTGCGACATCTGAGGCAGTTGAATTAAAAACGGTCGCAAATGAGCTCAAGGATGCGTGGGCAGAACTTGGGGTTGGGGTAAAAGTTACGGTGTATGCAACAGGCGACCTCAAGGAAACCATTGTGCGCCCAAGAAAGTTTGATGCGCTTTTCTTTGGACAGGTGATCGGTCTTGGCGGTGACCCTTATGCCTTTTGGCATTCAAGCCAGCGCCTAGATCCAAACCTTAACATTGCATCATATGCAAATACAAAAGTAGACAAAATCTTGGACAGTGCGCGCACAGAGATTGATCCTGAAAAAAGAGTAAAGCTTTATCAATCATTCAACAATGAAATAAAGAAAGATGCTCCCGCTATTTTTATGTATGCGCCAGAATTTTTGTATGTGCTTCCTAAAGATGTACAAGGGGTCTCCATTTCAGCCATCACCACGCCTTCAGAGCGGTTCTTAAATGTCTGGACGTGGTATATCGACACCGACAACGTCTGGAAAATATTTGCGCGGACAAAATAAAATATCACGGAGAAGTTATTTTAAAAATGAACATGAGTGCCAGCAAGCAATTCATATTTGTTTTTGAGATAAGTTCTCACAAATAGTAGTAATAATTAATAATTAAAAAATGACCGAACAAAAAAATACTGACAATAATTCACAGGGCGCTCCTCGACAAAATGCCCCTCGTCCACAGAATAGACCTCACTACAGCAAGTCTCCAGCAAGAGGCGGAAATGCACGACCTCCGTATCGTGGTCACTCGTCGGCAAATAGCGCAAGGCCTCATGCGAGACCAGCTCATAATGATACTCCATCATCTGAGGCTCCCGCTCGTGTGTACACACCCCTTCAGCAATCGATCGTGGCAAACAAGGGTCGTGACCGTAGGCGTCCACCGTCTCGTGGTACCACCGGTCCCGGAGGAACTGCAAAAACACAGGAGACTCCTATGCCCGCACACCGTGTAAAGCACAACACTGGTCGCGAAAAAGCAGACACGCGTCGCATGGTACTCAACTTCCCCTCTACCCCCACCATGGCACCTATTCCACCTTTAAAGGACGGCGATATTCGTATTATTTTCCTTGGAGGAGTAGAGGAAGTAGGTCGCAACATGACCGCAATAGAATACAAAAACTCCATCGTGATTGTAGACGCGGGGCTACAGTTTAAAGAAGCAAGCACGCCAGGCATTGATTTTATTCTTCCCAACACGCGCTACCTTGAGGAAAACAAGGCAAAAATAAAAGGCCTCGTCATCACGCACGGTCACTTGGATCACATTGGAGGTATCCCCTATCTTATGGATCGCATTGGAAACCCGCCAATATACACGAGACTTTTTTCATCGCTTCTCATCAAGCGTCGCCAAGAGGAATTTCCTTTCGTCGAGCCACTCAATATAAATCTCGTTGAAGAAAATGCGCGCATCACGATGGGTGACATTCATTTGTCTTTCTTTGCAGTGAGCCATTCTATTCCCGACTCAATGGGTGTGATTATTGAAACGCCACAGGGCGACGTTGTGTGCACCGGCGACCTTCGCCTTGAACACACCGATGGCGTCGTTTCGGAAGCAGAGGATGATGTGTACGAAGTATTTAAAAAAAGAAACGTGCTTCTCCTTATGACCGACTCCACCAACTGTGAGAACCCCGGCTTTTCTACCTCAGAACAACTCGTGTACAACAATATTGAAGAAGTCATCCGTACGACTCCCGGACGCTTGATTGTGAGTACGTTTGCTTCACAGGTTGATCGCATGCTTAAAATTATTCAGCTCGCAGAAAAATACGGAAAGAAAATTGTTGTAGATGGCAGAAGTATGAAGACCAACGTGGAGATTCTTAAGCTTGCAAATCTTCTCAATCCTCCAAAGGATTTGATTATCCCTATCGAAGATATCGACATGTACCCACCCGACCGCATTCTTGCGCTCGTGACGGGCGCACAAGGAGAAGAGTTTGCCGCGCTCATGCGTATTGCAAACAAGCTTCACAAATATATTCGCTTAAACGATCGTGACTCCATACTCATGTCCGCGTCTATTGTGCCGGGCAACGAGCGTGAGGCTCAGCGCTTGAAGGACAATCTTTCACGCCAAGGAGCAAAAATTGTTCACTACAAGATCATGGACATTCACTCTTCAGGACACGCAAATGCCGACGAGCTCGCATGGATTCACAAGCACATCAATCCAAAGTTTTTTATTCCGGTCCACGGATACCACTATATGCACCGCGTGCATGCCGAGATTGCAAAGCGTCTTGTCGCGCCTGAAAACATTATCATCCCCGACAACGGTATGATTGTAGAGATTCAAGACAACGGCGCAAAGATGGTTGCACTCAAAGAGTCTGCTCCACGAAACCTCGTGCTCGTTGACGGTTTCTCTGTGGGAGACATTCAGGAAGTAGTGCTCCGCGATAGACAAATGCTTTCGCAAGACGGCATCTTTATCGTCGTCGCAACTCTTGATACTACTACGGGCAAGGTCATCAAGTCGCCCGATGTTATCTCGCGCGGGTTTGTGTATCTGCGTGAATCCCAAGAGCTCCTTCGCCAAGCGCGCTTTCTCGCAAAGAAAACAACCGAGGAGCTTGCCAAAGGAATGCGCCCCATTGACTTTGACTACCTCAAAGACGGTGTCACCGACGCCGTCGCCCGCCTCCTCTTCCAAGAGACCGCGAAGCGCCCGATTGTAATTCCGGTAATTCTGTCGATCTAGTACTCATTACAAAAAACTCGTCGCACAAGTGCGACGAGTTTTTTTGTTGTGCTATACTATAAAAGCGGTATTTACCCCGGGGCAAGCCACGGCCAAAATGTTGTTCACTTCGTTCACACATTTTCCGCCCCAGAGGGACGGGGTATTCAACCCTTATATTAGCTCCTCGGCTCGGAAATGGAAAAGAATACTTTTCCATTTCGCTCGCTCTACGTCGCTAATAAAAAATTATGCCTCGCATCACTGCAAAAAATCCGCTTTTCATTCTCGTTTATCTGGCGAGCTTTTTGTATTCGTTTCATTACGCGCTTCCAATCTACATAGAGTCATCATTCATCTCGCAGTTTCTCTCGGTTGAGAAAACTATTGGACTTCTCTTTTCCATCGCAGCGGTTTTTTCCGCAATATTTACGTTTCTTTTTCCACGTATCCTTCGGAGGTTTGGTAACTACCGAGCAACACTTGTCGCCATGGCACTCGAGACGCTCGCGCTCATAGGGCTCGCTCTTATCACCGACCCGATTCTCATTGTCCCAATATTCATTCTCCATCAGACACTCGCTTCAGTAATTTTCCTCAACTTTGATAGTTTTGTGGAGGCGTTTTCAGTAGACACTGATACCGGTCGCATCCGAGGAATGTTTATGACGGTACTCAATATTGCGGTCGTAGTGGCACCATTTCTTGCTGGTCTCATGCTCACCGATCACGACTTTTGGAAAATATATCTTTCGGCTGCAGCGTTTATGGCGCTCAGCTTCATCGTCATTGCGAAAAATTTCAAAGGCTACATTGACCCCGCGTACGTGGTCCCAAAATTCAAAGAAACATTTCAAGTTGTTAAGGATAGCCACGATATACACTCCATCATCTACGCGCATTTTCTCCTTTCTCTTTTTTATTCATGGATGGTTATTTATGTTCCGCTTTATCTCAATCAACACATAGGCATACCAATGAATGAAATTCTTGGCATCATCACCCCTATCGCACTCCTTCCGTTTGTTCTTTTTGAAGTGTTCTTGGGGAAACTCGCAGACACAAAATATGGTGAGAAGGAAATTCTCACCGTGGGCTTCATCATTATGGCGCTCTCGGTAATTGGGCTTTCCTTTATTACGACTACGAGCTTACTCATGTGGGTAGTAATTCTCTTTATCACCCGCACCGGCGCAAGCATGGTTGAGGTAACCACAGAGAGCTATTTTTTCAAACAAGTAAATGCGGGCGACACGCACCTGATCACTTTTATGCGTACGGCGCGCGCGTGTGCGGGAATCCTTGGTCCGCTTCTTGGATTTTTCCTTCTCTCTTTTATGGAGTTCCAAAATCTTTTTATTGTGCTGGGTGTTATTCTCCTCAGTGCACTCCCCTACGCACTCACGATTAAGGACTCGAAATAAAAGAGAGCAATCATCTATTTAAAATTTTAAATAGGGTGCAGTAGTCAGCCTCTTCGGACCTGATTTTGTTATCACTAAATCATCCTCTATACGCACCCCGCCACGTCCTGGAATATATACTCCTGGCTCATTTGTAAGCACTGTTCCTACTTTTATAATGCCTCCTCGGTAATCAAACGGGTCATGCGCCTCTAACCCCAAACTATGTCCGATGGAGTGTGTGAAATATTTACCATACCCCGCCTTCTCAAGATACGAACGAGCGGCGGAATCATATTCTTTAAACGTTGGGTTATTATACAATGTCTTCTGCGCTGATTCTTGTGCTCCGCGCACTGCATTATAAATACGTACAAACTCTGGGTCCGGTTTTTTCCCTGGAATAAATAGCGTTCTCGAAAGATCTGAGGCATATCCACCTTTGAAGATACCTCCAAAATCAAGGACGAGTGTTTCCCCCGCTCTCACACGCCGATCACTCGTTTCATGATGGGGAATAGCTGCATTAGGACCACTCGCTGCAATAGTTGAAAAACTATTTTGCGTTGCGCCATATTTACGGAGAGCGATGTCTATTAACATTGAAATTTCGCTTTCTTTCATTCCTGCCTTGATATTTGGCACTACTTCACAAAATGCTTCACTTGTCGCACGACATGCATGACGAATGAAGGCAACCTCTTCTTCACTTTTATACTGACGCAACCCCTCCACCACTCCTTCGGTGGGAACAAGTTTTTGTGGAAGATTTTTACTTAGTGACTTTTCTCCAATCACAGAAACGTTCCTACCTTCATACCCAAGTCGAGCATTTCTTCCGAGATGTATTAACTCAAGCCCCCTCTCAATATATTCGTAAAGCCCTTTTGCGTTTGCGACTTCAATGACCGTAAAACCTTTTGCTTCTTTTTGGGCGCGCTCAGTATAACGAGGGTCAACAAGAAGTACCTGCTTCTTCCCCCCAAGGACAAGGACTCCAAAAGAACCTCCAAAACCACTCAAATAACGAACGTTCTTATTATTATCCTCAACAGTAAACACAACGAACCCATCGAGCTTTTTTTCTTTTAGAATTTTCCTTAGTTTTGTGATTCTGTTGCTCATTTGTCGTATCAGTATAACACTAGATCTGTATTAACTCACTAAGACGCAGCTCCTTACCGCCAAAATCGCACAGAGTTCAAGTCATGACTTGAACTCTGTGGTGCGATTTGGATTTTCACACACAGGAGCAAAAATGACATTGACAATGCAAACCCTAATTCACCTTCCCCGTCGCTATCTCGCGCCCTTCGTCCAAAATAAATGCAAGTGCCTCGGCGCCTTTTTTGACAACCTTTTTCATTTCGTCTAGCTCTGCTTTTTTAAACGGCCCGACGATAAATTCGAGCAGTGCATCCTCCCCTTTTGGCTTTCTTGGTTTTCCACTCGGGGTTGTGGGACAAATACCAATACGAAGCCTTGCGAAGGCTCGCGTCTTGATGGCTTTAATAATTGACTCCACTCCCCTGTGCCCGCCTGAGCTTCTGTTAAAGGAAATTTTCATTCCACCCAAAGGCAAGTCGAGGTCGTCATACACTACAACAGTGCGCTCTGTATCTTTTGCATTCTTGACCAATGGCGCCACACTTTTTCCTGACACATTCATAAAGTTGTTCGGCATAAGTAAGACCACTTTATCCTTTCCCCATGTGCTTTTCGATACGAGAGCCTTCAACGTTTTATCCAAAACCCACTCAGGAAAATCGTTTTTCTTTCGAAACTGCTCCACCACCATCCGCCCCGCATTGTGACGCGTGTCCGCATATTCCTCTCCCGGGTTACCAAGTCCAACAATTAGGTATTGCATATGTGAGTATGGTATAATAAAAATGAATTAGTAGCAATCAACTGTAACAACACCATCATGCAAGAACATAATGAATATCAAGGAACAGGACTTAACTCAATGAAGATAACTGGTCTCACTTCGGAGGAGCGTGCCGTATCAAAAGGAGAGGACATGTCGTTTAATGAAAAAGTCGATAAATTAAGACTAGGAGCAGAAACTATTGTAAAAAATACGAGGTTTGCGCTTGCTATTGAAATTTTCTCTCGTGAACATTCTGGAGCATTTAATCTTACTGAGGAAAATTGTGAACAATTTTTACACGAACACCCAGAGTGCCCCTACGAAGCAGCGATGGTACTCGCTATAGCTCAAAAAATGGATACAGCCAAAAAAGCAACTATGCACTAAAATAAATGAGCTCCCAAATGGGAGCTCATTTATTTTAGTGCATTAATTCAGTGGGATCAATTTGATTGTGCTCTTCTTCAAATCCTGGTCTACTTGCAAATCCTGTATCGAGTGCTCCAGCGAGTTCCTCATCAGTGAGAACTTTGTGAGCCATCATTCCATCACTATCAGTTGGGCTAACTTCATGCTCCTGTAATGGGTCTAGACCTATATTATCAAAATTTTCTTGTCCCATATCATTATTGTATTAAATTATTAAAATCTATCGCTACTGTTTTATTATACCACATATCCATCCTTTGCATCAAGTCCACTTCTGTTTTAAAATGATGGCACTAATGAATGAGGATTTAAAAACAGAGGCGACAGACGCGGTGGCAGAAAATAAACATTCTTTTCGCGATGAAGCGTGGGAAACTTTTCGTTTTCTAATTGTTGCGCTCATCATTGTCGTTCCTATTCGCCTCTTCATCGCACAGCCGTTCATTGTGTCGGGCGCATCAATGGACCCAACTTTCCATGACAAGCAGTACCTCATAGTGGACGAGCTCTCCTATCACTTGAGTGACCCAGCGCGCGGAGATGTGGCTATTTTTAAATATCCTAAAAATCCGAAACAGTATTTCATAAAGCGCGTCATCGGGCTCCCGGGAGAAACCGTGCTCATAGACAGCACCGGAAAAGTCTTTATAAAAAATGCCGAAGGAAAAGTGGTTGCCACACTTACGGAGCCGTACGTAGCATTCCCCCGAGACGGCTCGCTTGAGCGCGCGCTCAAAGACGATGAGTACTTTATGATGGGCGACAATCGTGCAGGAAGCTTTGACTCACGCTCGTGGGGGCCGGTTGACCGCGAGTTTTTTGTCGGTAGGGCATTCTTGAGACTCTTCCCTTTAAGTGCCATTGACGTACTACCCGGTGAATATAGACAGCAATAATTTTTAATATCATGACAAAAGATACATCATCAGAAAAACCAAAGAAATTACGCGAAGAAGATATTGCGAGCCCAAAAGGCATGCGAGATATTTTGGACAAAGAGTATTATGCGTACCAAGGTTTTTTTGAAAAGGCGGCTGAGATCGCTTCATACTACGGCTTCCGCCCCATTGAGACACCTATCCTTGAGCGTGAGGCTGTTTTTACCTCATCTCTCGGTGTGGGCACAGACATTCGTGACAAAGAAATGTACACGTTAAAAACCAAAGGTGGAGACCATCTCGTCATGCGTCCCGAAGGCACCGCAGGAGTCATGCGTGCATACTTAGAGAACGGGATGCAGGCTCTCCCCCAGCCTGTGATGCTCTACAACTATGGGCCGTACTTTCGCCACGAAAACCCTCAGCGCGGGCGTCTCCGCGAGCTTCGTCAGTTCGGACTTGAGATTTTAGGCACTTCAAAAAGCATTGCTGACGCTACCATCATCCGCGCAATGACACTCATTTTGGATGAAGCAGGTTTTAAAAATCTTTCAGTGGAGATCAATAGTATCGGCGACAAAGAATGCCGTAGCGGTTTTATCCGCGAGCTTACCAGCTATTACAAAAAACAGATTGATGCACTTTGCCCCAACTGCAAGGACCGCATTCGTACAAACCCCCTTCGCCTCCTTGACTGCAAAGACGCGCGCTGTCAGGAAATAAAAATAAAAGCACCAACACCGATTGATTCCCTTTGCAACGACTGTCGTCATCACTTCAAAGAAGTTATTGAATACCTCGAGGAAATGGGTATTCCCTATCATATAAATAAAAACCTTGTACGCGGAATCGACTACTATACACGAACGGTGTTTGAAATTATTGAAATAGATACCGCACCACCTGTAGAAGGTGCTGAGGTTTCTACTCCACTCTCGCTCGGTGGTGGTGGTCGCTATGACCTCCTAGCAAAGTCTCTCGGGAGCAAAAAAGATGTCCCCGCAGTCGGTGGCGCTATTGGTGTGGACCGTGTCATCATGTCACCATCACACAAGCCTATCAATCCGCGAATTCTCAAAAAACCAAAAGTGTATTTTATTCAGCTCGGCAATGAAGCAAAGTTGAAGAGTTTTGGCATTATCGAAGTCCTCCGCAAAGCACATGTGCCCATCGCGCAGTCACTTTCCAAAGATGGCTTGGGGCAACAGCTCGCCATCGCAGAACGTAGCGGTGCACCATTCACTATTATTTTTGGTCAAAAAGAAGCCCTCGACAACACCATCATTGCCCGCAATATGGAAACCCGCTCCCAAGAAACCGTCAAACTCGCCGACCTCCCCGACTTCGTGAAGCATTTGAAGGATGAGTTGAGGTAACTACTTCAGAAAATTTGCATCTAAATCCCCATTGTGATAAGATATCGCCTATGTCAACCGTAAACGCAGAAGTTAAGAAAAACCCAAACGAAAACGCGATTAGCCTTATTCGTCGCTTTACTAAGCGCGTGCAGGGCTCGGGTGTTATCCCACGCGTTCGTTCTATTCGCTACAACCAGCGCAAGCCTAACCACAGCCGTATGAAGAAGGATGCGCTTGTGGTGCTTGGTATGCGTAAGGAATACGAACTTCTCGACAAACTCGGCAAACTCCCAGAAAAGAAGGTTCGTGGTCAGAAGGGCAAAAAATAAGCTAAAAAGCAGGTGATAGGTTTGAGGTTTTAGTGAATGCATTTTGTATCTCCTAACACCTAAATGCTAAAAACTAACACCTACCCTCCATGTCGCTCTCAATCACAAACACAACAAAAGGCAAGCTCCCGCGCTTGCCTTTTACTAAAATGGCTAACGCTGTGCTTGGTAAGGACTACGAATGTTCTCTCGTCGTAGTGAGCTCACTGAAGTCACAGGAGCTCAATCGCACATATCGCCAGAAGGATACGCCAACAAATATTCTATCCTTTCCACTAGATACTAACGAGGGCGAGATTTTTCTTGATTTAAAAAAGGCACGCGAAGATGCGCCAAATTTTGACCGCACTTACACAAACTTCATCGGCTTTCTTTTCATCCACGCCCTCTTCCACCTCAAGGGGCATGACCACGGCACAAAAATGGAGAATGCGGAGAAAAAAGTAAGGACCTTATTCAGGATATAAATTTGAGTGTGTAGTTTTTTTTTGCTATACTAAGTAAAATGAACCGCCACACCAAACGCATTGCTACCGGCATCGACATAGGTACTCACTCTACCCGTGTGGTTGTGGTGGAACATGCGCGCGGAGAATCCCCGCTAATCATAGGCACCGGTGTCTCTGAAACGCGTGGTTTGCGACACGGTTACATCATCAATAAGCCAGATGCCATAAAAAGCATCCGCACTGCCATCACCCACGCAGAAAAAATGGTGGGTTTCAAAATAAAAAACGCAATTCTTTCTGTAGGGGGAATAAGCCTTGAGGCGTCTGTTGCACACGGCACCGCTATCCTTTCTCGAGCGTCGGGAGAGGTAAGCGAGGTTGACATCAGAAAAGTGTCCGCAGATTCAGAAGAAAACCTTGCTCATCTCGTAAACAAGCGCGTTATATATCGCACACCGCTTCGCTACAAGCTCGACAATAAGGATGTGCTGGGTGACCCGGTCGGTATGATTGGCACAAAGCTTGATGTGAAAATGCTATTTATCACCTGTCTTGAACAACATTTAAATGACATCATTCGTACCATTGAAGAGCTTGGTGTTGAAGTTGATGAGGTACTTCCCTCTCCTCTCGCCGCAGCACAGGTGGCCCTCAACAAGAAGCAGCGATCTGTAGGGTGCGCGCTCGTAAATATTGGTGCAGAAACAGTTTCCATTTCCGTATTTGAAAATGACATTCCTATTTCTCTTCAGGTCTTTCCTATTGGCTCGACTGATATCACCAACGACATCGCACTCGGGTTAAAAATCCCTCTTCAAGAGGCAGAAAAAATAAAACTAGATGGCCCAAATGGTGTTTACCCAAAAAAGAAACTTGATGAGATCATTGAGGCACGACTCTACGACATCTTTGAGCTCCTTGAGGCGCATCTGAAAAAGATTGGGAGAAGCGGGCTCCTTCCTGCTGGTGTTGTGCTCACTGGTGGTGGGGCAGGAATAGCAACTATTGAAGACCTTGCAAAAGCGGTGCTCAAGCTTCCATCATCGCTTGCACATCCTGCAATAGCGCATGCGGGCAAATTCCCCGTAAAAGATTCCTCCTGGCTCGTCGCATACGGGCTTGCAATGTATGCGCTTCAGAAACCGGAAGAGGGTATCGAAACGAGCTTTAGCAACATTTTAGATACCCTAAAAAACTGGGTTAAGCCGTTTTTGCCTTAGGCAAAAACGGCAAACCTTATGGACTTTAGTGGCTTGGTTCTACAACAATTAGTGTGGAAGATTTAACTCAGCTTTTAATGGCTAATTTACTTAAAATTTAAAAATCGTTATTTTTAAAGTATATTTTGACAAATTTCTTATAAGAAGGAAGCCTTGTATGACCTGCGGGGTGTCTAGCGATGATTTGAGTTGGTCTTGACCCTTTTACAGCTTAACAGAGCCGTCTTTGTTAGTTATCCACCACACTAATTGTTGAAGAACCAGTGGCTTTTGACTTTAGACGCTCTTTCTTGGTATTCTACTAATACAAGTAAATTATTAGTAATAAATCAGACCATCAGTCATGCCAAAAGTACAACCAGAAGTAGAAGCATTCGCACGAATTAAAGTTATCGGTGTTGGAGGTTCAGGGAAAAATGCAGTGAATCACATGGTCAACTCTAAAATAAAAGGGGTTGAATTTATTGTAATGAATACCGATGCGCAGGATTTGCATCATTCGCTCGCTCAGAAAAAAATTCATATTGGAAAAAACCTTACGCGCGGGCTGGGGACCGGCATGAACCCTGAGATCGGGCGCAAAGCAGCTGAGGAAACAAAAGAAGAAATCCAAGGTGTACTCAAGGGCGCTGATATGATTTTTATTGCAGGAGGAATGGGTGGAGGCACGGGCACAGGAGCTGCGCCAATCGTTGCAAATATTGCAAAGGAACAAGGCGCTCTCACTATTGGTGTGGTGACAAAACCATTTTCATTTGAGGGTTCTCACCGTGGGCGCATTGCAGACATGGGTCTTGAGGAGCTTCGCAAAAATGTAGACGCGCTTATTGTTGTTCCTAACGACCGCATCATGAGTGTGGCCGACAAAGATACCACGTTCAAGTCTGCATTTACGATGAGCGATGAGGTCCTCCGCCAAGCAGTAGAGGGTATCTCAGACCTTATTACTACACCGGGGATTATTAATGTGGACTTTGCGGATATTCGTTCGGTCCTTTCTAACGCAGGCTCAGCACTTCTCGGCATTGGCTCTGCAACTGGCGAAAACCGTGCTCAAGAAGCTGCAATAGCGGCTATCAACTCCCCTCTTCTTGACCTTTCTATTTCAGGCGCAAAGGGTGTGCTCTTTGCCATTGCGGGCGGTGCTGACCTTCGCATGCACGAGATAAATGAAGCGGCAAAAATAATCACTGAATCCATTGACTCCGATGCGCGTGTAATTTTTGGCGCAATCATAGACGACAAACTAAAGAAAGGTGAGGTAAAAATTACTGTCATCGCCGCAGGATTTCCTGAGGGTGTAGAAAAGAGAAATCTTTTTTCTAGTGGCGCGAAACAGCAACCAATTACTCGTGAGGAAAATCGCGACAAGAGAGAGATTAACAATAGTTTTGTTGAGGAAGCACCAAAAAAAATAGAGGTTGCTACAGAAACCTTAAAAGCACCTCATAGTAAGGAGCCTATCGCTATTATTGACCTTGATGCAGAGGGTACAGAGGACTGGAGCGCAGTGCCTGCATTTCTTCGTCGCCCAAAGAAGATCTAGTATTTTAGTTTGTAGTTTGTAGGTTGTAATTCACAAACATGAACATCACATCCTATAAAGATCTTGTTGTTTGGAAGCGATCAATTGATCTTGTCATTGAGATTTATAAGCTTACTGATAACTTTCCAAAAGAAGAGATTTATGGGCTTACCTCTCAAATGAGGCGGTCTTCAGTTTCTATCTCGTCAAATATTGCAGAAGGTAGCATGCGGGGTACAAAAAAAGATTTCAGAAATTTTCTAATAATTGCATTTGGTTCTGGGGCTGAACTAGAAACCCAGATCGTGATCTCGAAACGATTGCCAAAGACCATGCATCTCGATTATACTAGCGTAGAGAAACCTCTTGATGAGATTATGAGGATGCTTAATAAATTTATAAGCCAACTAGAGAAAGATACTACTCACTAACAACTACAAACTAATGACTACTTTATACGATCTCATCATAATAGGAGGAGGGCCCGCAGGAGCCGCTGCGGGCGTGTATTCAGCGCGCAAGCGCCTGAAGACCCTTATCATTGCAGAGGTATTTGCAGGTCAATCCACAGATTCTGCTGAGGTACAAAACTGGATTGGGACCGTAGCTATTTCTGGAACCGAGCTTGCGGAGTCTCTAAAAAAACATGTAGAAGCATACGCTGGTGATGTACTCACTATTCGTGATGAGCGCGTTCAAGCTCTCGAGAAAAAAGAGAGTGGGTTCATTGTTACAACGGAGAAATCCTCCTACCAGACTCGCACGGTACTTGTGGCAACAGGGAGCCACCGGAGGAAGCTTGAGGTTCCAGGCGCGGATATTTTTGAACACAAGGGGCTCACGTACTGTGCTTCGTGTGATGGTCCCCTTTTTGCTGATCAAGACCTAGCTGTAGTGGGTGGGGGTAATGCTGCGTTTGAAACAGCTGCGCAACTTTTAGCATATGCAAAGAGTGTTACCCTAATTCATCGTAGCGAGGACTTTCATCGTGCAGACCAGATCACCGTTGAAAAAGTTCTCTCACACCCCAACATGCGCGCGATAAAAAATGTGGACATTCTTGAAATCAAAGGTGATAAATTCGCAAATGGGATTGTATACAAAGACAAGGTCTCTGGTGTTGTAACTGAGCTCCCTGTTGGTGGTATTTTTATTGAAATTGGTCAGCTTCCTAACACAGAATTTTTAAAAGGCGTTACTGATTTAAACGACCACAACCACGTCATCACTGACCCACGCACGCAAAAAACCTCAGTCGCGGGCATATGGGCAGCTGGGGACTGCACAGACGTACTCTACCACCAAAACAACATTGCTGCAGGCGACGCCATCCGTGCAGTTGAGGATATTTTTCAATATTTGTATTCGAAATAGCCCAAAACTAAAATCCCGCATTTGCTCGCTATATAACTAGGTAAAATATAGCCTGCGCTCGCTCGGAAATGAAAGTTGGTACTTTCGTTTCGCTCGCTCGCTTGGCTATCGCGAGCAAATGCGGGATTTTAGTTTTGGGGGCATTCTTTACAATATCTTCCTGAATACAATCTGCTTCTCCCTTTGTATAAATGAGCCGTCTGCGCTGGTGCGATATGTCCGCTCTGTACCTTTAGCTTGTACCGTTACCTCGTAGCCTGGGACAATCGCTTGCGTACACATTTTGTCACCACCAAGCCCGAGACAGCCATCGGGCCAGTTTTTTTCATACGCACTCATCACAATGACCACTCCTTCACTAATACCAAGCTCCTTCGCAACAAGTGAGCGCACGCGAGAGACAGCTTCAGGCACAGGCAAATTATGAATACTACCTGGTGGCGCATTGTCTGCTGAAGTGGAGGTTTTTCCACTGTTTGAATAATTTTTACCGACGACCCACCACCCACCAAATCCGGCGATAACAACGGCGAGCACAATAATTAAAAGTATTTTTTTCATATATTTTATTTATTTACTATCGTTCTATTATACATTATTTACTCCTTAATACAGTGGATTGCATTACTTCCCAACGTATGGAAATTTTGGAATTCAGCACCTATTTTGCTATAATAGATTTTAATATGGAGGATAAAAATATTATCGAATGGATACGATATTCTGTGGCTTTTCGCATTGCGGTAGTGGCAATTTTGGCACTTCTTCTTCTTATTCCTGTCGCAATGATTCAGGAGCTTGTACGTGAGAGAGAGTCAACAAAAATTGGAGCTGTTTCAGAAATCGCTCAAAAATGGGGAGAACAACAGACAATAGTCGGACCCATCATCTCCGTACCCTATAGAAAAAGTGTTCTCGATGAAAATGGACAACGTACTGTCATAACAGAATACGCGCATTTTCTCCCAAAGACACTTTCAGTTAATGGAACATTGAGTCCAGAAATTCGATCACGTGGGATTTTTGACGCAGTTGTTTATTCCTCTGAAATAAATTTGTCGGGAGAATTTAAGCAACCGAATCTTCAAACGCTTGGTGTAGCCGACGGCGATGTAGATTGGAATAATGCGTTTGTTGCCGTAGGAATTTCTGATGTACGAGGCATTAATGAAAATGCAAGTCTAGATTGGAACAAGAACCCAATTCAGTTTGAACCAGGGGTCAAGACAAGCGATGTAATCAGAAATTCAGGTTTAAACAATTATGATACAAAGCCTTACTATGGAAACACTAGTAGGGACATGAGCATGCCACAACCTGCAGAGTTTTGGCCGATTACTACTGGCAACACAAGCGGATTGAGCGCGCGGGTCCCACTAAATATTGAGCGATGGAAAACCACCCCGCATACTTTTTCATTCAATCTACATCTAAACGGAAGCAGTGATCTGCAATTCGTTCCCGTTGGAAAAACAACCGAGGTTACTTTGGCATCAACATGGGATTCACCAAGTTTCAGTGGAGCATTCTTGCCTGATACACGAGAAATTTCAGATACAGGATTTGACGCCTCATGGAAAATTTTTGACCTAAATAGGGGATACCCACAGTCATGGATTGGGAGTAGTTATGATGTGTACGCATCAGCCTCGGGAGTAAAGCTTCTCGCTGGTGTAGATGGCTACACAAAAACTACGCGGAGCGCCAAATATGCAATACTCATCATAGCGCTCACCTTCCTCGTATTCTTTTTTGCGGAAATTCTAAACAAAAAAATGATACACCCAATCCAATATATTTTAGTTGGGCTTGCTCTCGTTTTGTTTTACGCTTTACTGATTTCAATTTCAGAAATTGCCGGATTTGGTTTAGCGTACCTCATTGCGAGCGTTGCAACCATCGCACTCATAACCGCATATTCAAAAAGTATTCACCTCAATCAAAATATAGCTCTGCTACAAGGAGGTGTCCTCGCATTCCTGTATGTATTTATCTATATAATACTCCAGCTTGAGGATTACGCTTTGCTCATGGGAAGTATCTTCCTGTTCTTAATTCTCTCATCTGTTATGTATTTCTCGAGAAAAATAGATTGGTACGCTATTGGAAACAATACAAGGGATAATCAATAGACCAAAATATTTTTCAGTATTTGTATTCCAAATAATTCAACACCGTGAGAAAATCCATAATTTTATCAGCGAGAATCATTACTATCATTGTTATTGTTCTCGGTAGTGTAGGTTTGGCAAACTACACAATCGTCACCAAAAAGCTTGGTATAAATATTGATGCAAAAGAAGAAACCCCTATTTCACCGACTGAGACTGTTGCCTCCTCTACAGCACAAGAGATAGTGCCACATCAAAAAGTAGATAAACACTGTTCCGCCTTTCAATGTTCCCAGCCACCAGAAATTCTTTGTGGCGAGGATATTAAATGGGCTGAAATTAGCACACTAATCAAGAGCACTTATTATTTTCCAACTCCCCTCTGGAACGGAGAACGTCTATACTACCAAAAAGGGTTGTGTTTGTTTGCCATGACTTGGGGTGATGTGGACATCCCAACCTTTACTGTTCTTGCAGATTTCTACGGGAAAGATAAATACTGGTTCTATTCTCCTTACGAAACAGGGAAGCCTACCGCGTCCCTCGATGAATTAAACCACCCTCCAGTTAAAATAACTAAAACAAACGAAAAAACATTTGAGCCATTACAGTTTGGTTATGCTAAAGACAAAAACTTCATCTATTACCACGGTATCCCTTATACTTACCTCGATGTAAGAACATTTATCATACTCAATAAATACTATGCAAAAGATAGCGTAAGTGTCCTCTATAATGGCAAAAAAATACCAGCAAACGCTTCAACCTTTTCTTTGTTTGAGAAGGCTTTCCCAGGATGGGCAAAAGACAAAGATAGATTGTTTTATAATGGAACACCCCTTATTGTAAATTTAAATACCTCACAGCACCCCCTTGATATCCAATCCTTTATCGTTTTAAGCGACTATTATGCAAAAGACGCCGCAAATATTTACTATTTTCATACAAACTGGAAAGAGTGGCATGAAGGTCTTTCTGAGATTAACACGTTACAAGACGTAGATGTAAAAACATTTATCCCCCTCGGGAATCACACGCTCCTAGATGAATATAAGTATGAAAAATTTGCATCTGTCTATGCAAGGGATGCTTTTCATGTTTTCTTTTTTGGGAAAATACTTCCAGGTGTCGATGTCTCTACATTTGAATTCATAGCTGGTGCATCCTGTCCAATAAACGGGCGGTGCAGACCATTTGTTGCAAAAGATAAAAACTGTATTTATATACTTAATCAGAAAGTACTTAATGCGTACGGGTCATGTGCTAATCCAACTAAATGCACAAAAGAGACGGTGGAAAATAATTGTAAAATAAAATCTTATTACAAGTCTAGTCTTAACGAAAATTTATTGTCGTTATAGCATCTTTCGCAACACCGGAAACCTCACCTGCCCATACTGGTCTTCCCAGAATTCATACGTCCATCGTGTCCCCTTTAGTAGCGTTTCGATTGCCGGTTTCTGATATTCATCTGCTTCTATATATACCGCCCCGCCTGGATACAAAAAATCCCACGCTTGGTCTATCAATATTTTATGAAATTCATTCCCGCCGTCGTTTGCAAAAAATGCGAGATGGGGCTCGTGTGCAACCATATCGGGATCAAGGTTATCAATATCACTCGGTGGTATATACGGCGGGTTTGCAAAAATAGCGTCATAAAGTCCAGTCGCTGTTTCAAGCGAGTCGCCGGGAATAACTTTTATCTGACTTTCTGGAACTCCACTTGCGCGTGCGCTTTCAATGATGCCGGGCGATAAAAGCGCATCAAGCTCGCTGATTTCAGACATTGTATCGGGAATATGTTTTGCAACCGCAAGCCCTACATTTCCCGAGCCGGCATATGCATCGAAGGTACGAAGTGAGCGGCCAAGTTCTGCCTGCCTTACCTTGAGCTCCTCAATAGCTCTTAATGCCCAATGAGCGGTCTCTGCGCGCGGAATGATGGGCTTGCACGAAAGGTCAATGTGCACCCCCAAGAAATCCTTCCATCCCAAAACATACGCATATGGCTCCCCCGCTTTCAGTCGTTCAACATCGGCGAAATACTCAGGAGTTTCTATTCCAGAGTATTTGTCGGCAAGGAGATTTGTGATGTTTTGAGAGAGTTCGGTTCCCATAATTCGGATACTTTAACACAAAATTGCATTCATGCGAATAATACAAAAAAGAGGCTGACAATTGCGTCAGCCTCTTACTCAAAACCCGCAATTAACCATCCAAAACATCACTCTTGATTGGGAGTTTGTAGCAAACCTTGCCGTGAAAAATATTCCACGCCTTTGAAATGGTCGGCCATGCCATCCTGATACCGTTGTATGCAAGCACTATCCCAACAGCAATTCCCACCAACTCAAGATTCCCCGACCAGTCTACCTGCTTCACCGTACTTGTTGCGCTATTTACCATCGAACCATAATCTATGACAGCAAGCTGATACACCACCCACGCCACCAAAGTGTAGACTGCCAGTGATCGTGTTGGCCTAAACAAATAGGTTCCAAGGTTATTTTCGTAATCACCTGGTTGCACTATGAACATTGCCTTAATATCTTTAGTAAGGTGCGCTAATTCCCCGTTCATAGAAAACATTACCATTCGCACGGCCACCCTGAAACAAATCGCAATGCAGTAAGTTATTAGTGCCAAAACGACAAGAATCAAATTAAGAACCAGCGTAATTAATAAAACACAAGGTAAAAAGACGAGTGCTAGCCAGTAACTGCACGAATTATTTAATTTGTATAACTTGTATCCACCCCAAAACTCTCCCATGACCGAAATCAAGATCCCGTGCCACGATTTTGTGTCGCGAAACTCCATCCTCGCCACGACAAATGCACAGAAAACAGCCCAGCCAAGAAACGCTACCCCAGCCCAGCTCAACACATCAATTATATTCACTTTTCTCTCCCTCACAAGTTGATTAAGATTGGTTATTTCAAACAACTATTGCAACCTTTACTATATTGAACTTCTCATATTTTGTCAAGCGAATTTTGTGGGCGATGGGGTCTCGGTCACAAGTTACTAATTCGCTTCGCTCATAAGTACTCGCGACCCTGCCTCACTGTCACATTGCGACATGTTCCGGCTTTCGATTCCCCACACAAGCCAAGCAGTTGGCTTGTTCATCGCCCACAATAAAAACACTTTTCCAGTGTCTTTATTGTGGGCGATGGGGGAATCGAACCTCCGACCTTTACAATGTCAATGTAACGCTCTAACCATCTGAGCTAATCGCCCGTTATTTATTTTTAAATTACATTTATTACTACATAATATCAGTTGACTTACATACAACAATAACAACTAATCTCCCGTATTTAATTTTAATTCTTCCTTGTTATCTTATCATTTTGGAACTTTTCCTCTTTCCAAAACAAAAATGGGAGAGTAACGATACCGATGTTTAACATCATACCAAGAATAACTGCTCCGTATCCCAAAGCGACCGATTGTATGTTGAGTAAATTGGGGTGTCCAAGAGCGTACACAAAGCTACTGCTGTTGTGGGCCCAGGTGCTAAATTGATCAATTGGTGTTTCAAGAAAAATATGTGCCAGTATCACCAACAATGCCAGTACTCCACTTGCGCACACGCGATACATTTTATTTTTTATAATGAAGAGCGACACAATAACAGGATACACGAGCAAGCTAAATGTGAAGGGACTTATTTCAGGTCTAAAGGGCCATCCACTATGATCGTATCGGAGGACGTGATCTAAATGATGAATAATCCCCACTACCATTAAGCATGCTATGTATATTGTAATTTTTTCATGCCTTATTTTCATGTTGTTTTATAATATTATATAAAATGGCGGAGATGGTGAGATTTGAACTCACGGTACGGTTTCCCGCACGGCGGTTTTCGAAACCGCTGCCTTCAACCGCTCAGCCACATCTCCAATTAAAACGGCTCCATTAACGTAGCATTTTTTTGCATTTTTGGCAAAAATTGATATACTGCACAGGTTACTTTTGGCTAAACCCGCAACAGCGGGTCGCCCGACCAAATCAGTGATTTGGTTTAGGGCCCCATCGTCTATCGGTTAGGACGAAAGCTTTTCAAGCTTTAAAGCGGGGTTCGACTCCCCGTGGGGTCACACATTGGGAGTTTGGGTTTATATAATCTTCAGATAGCTTGAAAGCAAGCGATAGTTTTGGTGTTCCATTAAGTATTTCTGGGTAGGTTGGAAGTTCATCAAAAACAAGACCAAATAGTATTTGTTGAGCGTGCATACTGTCAGTATCCATAAGGATTTCTGATGGGTGTTCCATTATTGTTTTTACATATTTCACAAATGCCTTAATGTCTTTCTCGTTCACTTCTATTTCATCACGTTGCCCCTCTGCCTCCTGTATCTGTCGTTCAAGGTCATCAATCTTCTCCTCCAACTTCTTACGAGTAACTGCACTCTGAGTAACAGTGAGCGTGTCTAGCGCTGATGCCTGTTGCGCCTTCAAGCCACCAACATTATGGCTAATCATTGAAGATTGAGCGACAACCTCTTTTTCTCGTGTAAGGTAAACATCATTTAGGACTTTTCCAAAGCTATCTACCATTACCCCTGTAAACTTCAGTGCAACGATGAACTTTTGTATTGAGTTTTCGTATTCCTCCTTTGGAAAGCGAACATACTTATGCGCTCTCGCACCGCTTGTAGCACCTCCACAATGATATGCTGAATAATGCGCACCAGATTTACCCTTAGAACTACTACCCAACATTGACTTACTACAGATTGGACAAGGAAAAAACTTATAGCGATAATCAGGGTTATTTTTCAACCGTTTCGGTTTTTCATTTAAATACTTCTCGTAATCACGCAAAATCTCCAAACTTCCATCAGGATTTTCCTTTATGTAAACTTTGCCACGATTTGCGAGGTTGAATGTTTCTATTGATACAATCCCGCGAAACTCCTGCATCCGCACTGGCTTATAGTGTGTCCATTTCTCGCAAGTTACTCCTGCATATTCAGTACATTGAACAAATCGCTGTAATTGCTTTACTGTAAGCAACTTTCCACCGTGCTTACCGATTACTACTGGATGCTCTTTATCTGTTCTGTCCCAATGCCTATACGTTTGAGTACGAAAACCCATCGCATTTATCCGCTCAACTATATCCTTATCATCCATCCCCCTAGCGCGGAGTTCCATCATTTCCACAAAGAAATGAGAGCGAGCAATATTTGCTTCTCTTGATGTGTACTCCTTACTTCCAACAAGAACTATCTTATTCTTCAAACCATCGGGTGCTCTTCTAACCGAATAACCTGCGCGAACAAGTTGTATTTCTGCACCGATGAGACGGTTTATGATGTCTCTCCACTCCTGTTTCCCTTGATGTGCTGCCAGCATTTCTGCTCCTTCGCTGGGTGAGTAGTAACTCCACTTGTATTTGAAATCCCCAAGATGTTCAAGGGTATTTTTCTTCGGTTGGATAATGCCCTGTGTATCCCAAACCTGTACTCCCAGTTTCTCCAAGCGTACCTTCCGCCTCTCATATTCTGAAGACCCCTCTCTCGTAAACCTGTCTATGCACTTGAAAATAATGTGATGAACTTTTATCTCCGTGCTTTTTATGAACTCCTCAATCTCCTCTATGTCATCACGTTCGGTTGTGGTGGCGGAGTGAGGTTGTCTGTAAACTTTAATGACCTTCCATCCCTGTTTTTCAGCAAGTTTTCTACCAAGCATTTCCTGTAACTCCAAGCTACCGCCTTTGAGTTGAAGTGGGTCGCTTACTCTGCAATCCAGTAAACAGTTTTCTTGTTTTGTGTTAGTAGGAGTAGGCATATGCGAAGGTGTAACTCTCAACAGAGACACAATTACCATTTTTTGTGTGTACTGTTACATTCTTGTGAACAACAATGCTTTTTTCTATTACAACATCTGGCTTAGTTTTCATTACCCAAAAATCAAAAAAGGCGTTTGCAAACTTATATTGGGTAGCCAAAAGTTTCTCTACCTCCTTGTCGGGTAGGTATATGCCTTTTGCTTCAAGAGTTTTTTTGTGTTCGGCAAAAGTTATCATAAAAATTACCAAAGGTGGTATTTATATTATATAGGAAGTGGCAACTTTTGGCAAAGTCGGTCTGTGCATAAAACTGTGTATAAGATTTTGCCACACCTTGCCAGTGCATACATTTCAATGCTAAACTACGAGATATGAAAAAGGATTTACCTGATTTGCCAGAAAAACTTTACAGCTTGAAAGAAGCGAGGGAAATGCTGGGGGTGGGAGAACGAACCATACACCGATATATTCATAGCGGTAGGTTGAGGGCGACTAAAATCGGATATTGGAAGATAAGTAACTACGACTTGCGAGTATTTCTTACACAAAATGCCAATATTCGTGAGGCGTTAGATAAAAAAGCAACTCGGATTTACCTAAAACCAAGCGATATTGCAAAAGCGAAGAAAACCAAAAAGAAAAAATAACTATGACTGAAAAAGAATTGTTACAACAAAAAGAAAATCAAATTCTTAAGCTTGAAAAAGAAATTGAGAAGTGGAAAAAGGCAGTCAAAACTCAACGCTATGGTTTAGTGTGGCTTGATGTACCCGAAGCATTTGAAGATGATGTTGAAAATAAATTACCTATTCTTGAAGAAGTACCTAAAAAGGCAATCAAGAGTAAAGACGATAAGCCAACACATATTCTTATTGAGGGCGATAATTATCACGCCCTTACTTGCTTGAACTATACCCACAAGGGAAAGATTGATGTGATTTATATTGACCCTCCATACAACACTGGACAAGATGGATTTAGGTATAAAGATAAAAGAGTTCTAGACCAATATCCTGATGGCACTGAAGTACCAAAAGACCACCCATTCAGACACAGTTATTGGCTTTCATTTATGCGAAAGCGTCTTGAACTTGCAAAATCACTGCTTAAGGATACAGGTGTAATTTTCATTTCTATAGGAAATGATGAAATAGCTCAATTAAAACTTCTTTGTGATGATATTTTTAACGAAAAACCAGAACATAATATAATTCACTGGAAAAAAAATCAAAAACCTCAAAATGCATCAAAAACTATTTCAGAAAGTGCCGAATTTTTTACTTGTCTATTTTTCCAAAATACCCATTAAACTTGTTCGCCCAATGACTGGAACAAAAACCGATGAAAGAGGGACATACAAGCCAACTCCTTTATTTAAATTCGATAGTCGTCCGCGGAGAGTACAAGTTATTCCAAAGGGTACTTTTATAGATTGTAAAAACTGGAATAAGGGAAAAATAAAAGGTAAGAGAAATATACTCGCATACATCGAGCTTCTTGATGAACCAGTAGTAAAAAATAGCATTTTACAAAACGACGTTCGTATTGATGGACAATGGTGTAAAACGAACACGAATGGAGAGTTCCAGAAAGTAATTAACGACAATAGACTTTTTGTTAACTCAAATGGCTTCCCAAACGAAAAATCTTATAGAGATGAAAACTCAAGGAATGTTCATACCAACCTTTGGCTAGATGCAGGTTACAATGAGTTAGGTAAACAAATACTTGACCAAATACTTGGAAAAGATAACGTTTTTCCTTATCCAAAACCTGTAGAATTAGTCAAAGAGATAATAAAATCTATAGATAATCCTGAAGCTATCGTTCTAGATTTTTTTGCTGGTTCAGGAACAACAGCTCAAGCAGTATTAGAAAAAAATGCAGAGGATGACGGGCAACGTCAGTTTATACTTGTAACAAACAATGAAGGTAAGATAATGGAGGAGGTTTGTTACCCTAGAGTTGAAAAAATTATCAAAGGATACAACTTCTCTGGGAAAATCACTGAAACTCTATATGAAGAAAATCTTTCTTTTTCTAGTCTAAAGAATACAGATGGGATATTAAGTGAAGTAAAGGAAATTGAGGAAGAAAATAAGAGGTCAATGCAGTTTGAAAAAATAATCAAAGAAATTGATGATAATAAAATTATAGTTTATGGAGAGAAAAATGTAAAAGAAAAAAGGGAGGGATTGGGAAATTCAGTAAAATACTACAAAACCGCATTTGTTGGCAAGCACAACATTCTTGATGCAGATGATAAGGACAAAATTCAACTTGCTCATCACGCAGGTGAAATGCTTGCGATAGCTGAAAACACATTGGAGCAAATAAAAAAGAATGCCCACTGGCAGATATTTGAAAGCAGGGAAAGAATGACAGCTGTATATTTTCGAGAAGAACAAGACCAACTTGATGAGTTTGCAAAAGAAGTCCTGTCTCTCAAAAAACCAGTAACAGTGTATATGTTTAGCTGGGAGGAAAAAGTAGAAATTATTGATTTTGAAGATAACAAAAATATCAACCTCAAAACAATACCGCAACCAATTCTTGAGATATACAAGCAGATATACAACATTATTTAGCTATGAAAACATTTAATCCATCAAAGTTTCAAAAAGATGCCGTAGCAAATATAACAGATATGTTTGTTTCGGTGTGGAAGCAAAATGATAGACAATTACCTATTGTGTTCAAGTCGCCAACTGGAAGTGGTAAGACCTTTATGACCTCTCTTTTCATTCGTGGGCTTAACCACCTACCACAATGGAAAGAAGATAAGGCGTTTATTTGGATTACTTTCAGTGATGACTTGGCAATGCAAAGCAAAAATAAGTTTCTTGAGTATTTTGAAAATATGCTTGAGAACCGAGCATTGACTGTTGCAGATATAAATCAGGGCAAACTCTATCAAAATGATATTTTATTTTTGAACTGGCAAAAAGTTATTGCTAAAAGTGCTGAAACAAGAATACTTCGTCGCCCCGAAGATGTAGAATGGCAAAAGGAAACAGGAAAATATTTTGAAGATGTAATTGAACAAACCCAAGCAGATGGCAGACAAATTATCTTGATAATTGATGAAGCTCATAAAAATAAAGATACAAAACTTGCAAAGGATATTATTGACAAAATTGACCCTAAGGTAATTATTCACATTACGGCAACACCTAATGAAAAAGATGAGCTTGAAGCTCGTCGTCTCGGTAGTTTTTGTGAAGTCCCACGGGTAGAAGTCGTTGAACAAGGTTTAATCAAGGAAGCCATTGTTACTCAAACAAAAGAAGATTTTGAGGGTATGTCTGGTAAAGACCTTGATAAGGTGCTTCTTGAAAATGGAATAAAGAAGCGCGAAGAATTAAAAGCAGAACTCAAGGCACTTGGGAAAGACATAAACCCTTTAATGCTCATACAGCTACCAAATGATGATAGTAAACTTGTAGAAAAAGGCGAACAGAAAAAAGAAGATATTGTTATGGAGTATCTTCTTAGGAACAAAATACCTGCGCATAGGATAGCGAGATGGTTTGATAAAAACCCACGACCGAAGGGGTTAGAAGATAATAACGACGAACACGATTTTCTTCTTTTCAAACAAACAGCAGGTACTGGCTGGGATTGTCCTCGTGCATCAGTGCTCGTAATGTTCAGAGAGATACAATCAAATACTTTTTATACTCAAACTGTTGGGCGTATTTTGAGAATGCCTGAACCTCAAGACAAAGAAGATTATAAAAACAATCCCAACCTTCGCTTAGGTTATTTGTATACAAACTACAAGCGTAAGGAAGTAATAATACCCGACCAAAATCCTGCAAATAAACCCCTAACCGAGTTTGCTTATAGAAAGAAAGGAGTAAGCAATATAGAGCTACCATCCGATTATATTTCTCGCTTGGATTACGGTGATATTCGCGTGTCTTCAAAGTTTCAAGAAGTATTTAGAACAGAACTCAATAAACATTTTAAAATTACAAATAGCGATATTTTAGGAAAGGCAGAAGCGAAATTGAAAAAGGCGGGTTTAGACCTTAAGGATACTTTAGTAAATGAAGTTGTAGCAAATGCTCGCTTTGAGGATTATGACAATCTTGCTTTTGATTTCCGAAAGAAAGGTAGCGATGTTTCTCTTGAAATGTCGGTAAGTGATATTGAAAAAACTTTTAATTATCTTTGCTATCAAGTTTTAAGGGAGCAAGAAGACGACAAAGCAAAATACTCAAATGTAGCTCGTTCTTGGTCGGTACTAAAACAGGCACTCCGTGTTTGGTTTAAGACAGTTTTACAAGATGACCATATTTACTGGTACAAGATATTTATTAAGGATGTCCGCAGAGGAGATGAAAGTAAGTTTCGTCCAGCGATAACAAAAGCACTTAGGGCTTATAAACCGATTTCAGATGGTTTGCTTACTGAAAAGAAAAAAAGATTGAAGAAAAAGAAGCATACATTTTTACGATACAAGAAGAATATCAATACCCAGAAGATTACAAGGTTGTACCTCAAAAACTATGTGCATTAGATAAATTCTATCTTCTTGAAGATTACAATGGGCGCAAAAATGAAGTCGCTTTTGTTGAGTATATAGAAAAGAAAAAAGGAAAGATTGATTGGTGGTTCAAAAACGGAAATCAAGGGAAAAAATACTTGGGTGTAAAATATACAAACTCTACTACAAAAGAAGATGAGCTATTTTATCCTGATTGGATTATTCGCTTCTCCGATGGTCGTATGGGTATTTTTGATACCAAAAAGGGCAATACTGCTACAAGTACAGAAACAGCAGATAAGACAAACGCCTTGCAACAAAAACTAAAAGTATTTGGTAAAAAGTTTATAGGTGGTATCGCCGTTCAAGAAGCAGGAGTTTGGTATTACAATGACAGCCCGAAATACTCCTTCAAGGAGGGGCAATCAGTAAATGACAGCAAGGAATGGAAACCTTTTGAGGATTTATTTTAAGATTTATGAATGCGAAAATCACAACGTTGTTAAAAACATATGAACAAGCAAGGATTTACACAAAATAAAAATGAACTAAAACACCATCTACTCCGACGGCTTGTTCACGTCGTGATTGGAAATGAAGAAAATGTTGCTAGCTCGGCAATAACTTTTTTTATTGAGCAAACACTTTCTGAAATAGGAAACAACAAGTCCCAGAGAGACATAGTGCAGGGCGTTCGGCAGGTATTTCTCCTCAACTTCACGCCAGAAGAAATAGCAGGAGCATTAGAAAAGTTGTCATCAAACGGTAAGATATTGAACACTGCTGGTAGGTATAGCTTGGAAGTAAATCGCGCGGAAGAAATAAAAAAGAAAAACGCTGAAACTCGCACTTTTGAGGAGCGGATTTTTGCAGAGTGGCTTGTCGTCATTTCAATAAAATATCCAAACTTATCGGATGATGATAAGAAACGGCTGACTGCTGACTTACAGCTTTACCTCAACAAAATTTTTTTACAACACGGGGCAGAGTGCGTTACACTGATTTATCCAGAAGAAGAGAAGCTAAATCAGTTACTTAAAAACTATTCAACAGAAACGCTGGATAAAATACTTCCAGAGAGAAGCGAGCTACTAAAGGAAATACGGAGAGTTGAGTTCCCACTCTTTCTTCGCCAGATAGATAATGAAAAGAAAATCTACTTCGCTGGGATACTAGATGGTACTTTTGTATACAATTTGGTACAAGTTGACCCACTTACACAAAAGCTTATACGTGACAACTACAAGAACTACCACCTGTATCTTGATACAAACCTTCTATACTCATTATTTGATTTGCAAGACAAGCGACGCACATCAACCGTAGAAAAAGCAATCAATCAGGCAAAAAGTTTTGGAATGAAAGTCGTCGTTTCTCAACAGACAGTTGAGGAAATGAAAAAATCTCTAACACTAAAGAAGGAGTTACTTTTTTCTAGCCCAGCAATAAAAAGAGAGCTTGCAGAAGTAGGAGCTGACATATCGGAAGAAGAAAACTTTGTAACTGCATACTGGAGAGCTTTCCACAAAACTGGTATTTCTAAAGAGGATTTTATTGAAAAACTTACTCACGTTTCAGAACTATTGGCGGCAAAGAATATACCAGTTGAAAAGAGTGTGGAGTTTGGTAATGACGTTATTGATAAAGAAGTAGAGCTACTCAACACAGCTCTTTCCCCTCAAAGGAAAACTGATAATGTTGCACGGCATGATGTGTATCACAAGGTACTTATTCGTGAGCTACGAAAGGAAGCTGAACAGCAACAAAAACCAGATAAGTATTGGTTCCTGTCCCTAGATAGCTTATTGTTGACATACGATAGAAATACACGTGAGAAGGGAGAAACGCCATTTGTACTTCTACCACACCAGTTATTACAGATACTCCGTCCTTTTGGGCAAAGAACACAGGACTACGATGCGGCCTTCTTTGAGCTTTTCTCACGCCCACAAATAAAGTCGGCACAAGGAGTTCTACCAACAAACCTTACGCAAAAAATCCTTGCAAAAATGTCTGGTTTCAACGACCTACCACCAGATATAGCTTTAGGCATTATCCTTGACCAGTCCTTTCGTAAAAATGTTTGGGGGCGGAGGATGACACGGCTCTAAATACCCTTATTGAAACTCAAACAGAAAATGTACTTATTGCCGAACTCCGTGGATATAAAGAACGCCTTGAACAACTAGAACTTGAAAATCAAAAAAGGGGCAGAGTGTCTGAAGCTGAAGCTATGGAAAAGCAAAAGGAAGGTACACAGCAAGATAGACAAATAGTATTTTACAAAAATCTGTCCTTCGGAGCTTTGCTCATTCTTCTAGTTGTTGTAAATCTGCTGGCATACTTTTATCTATGGGAACACCTAAACAAGTTTTTCAAAGGACTAGTTTTGTTGATTGATATAGGACTTCTTGCACTAGTTATCAGTACGAGGTGGAAATTGAGTAGGTCGTTAGAGGTTGTACTTTCGATTATTGGAGTTATGGGTTTTATTTTGCAAATCATTGATAAGTAAAACTTTATGGCAGAAAAAATAAAGAGCAAAACAGCAGTTGAAGAAATAATAGAGAAAAGTGGCAACTCTTTTCACTCACGCGTCGTGAATAAACTTCGTGATGAAGGTTGGAGTGTATTAGTTAGCCCACACTATAACGATAACTTTACTGACAAACCACGTGAGATAGACATAATTGCCGAAAAGAAGTTTAACGTTACCGAAGTATTTGGCGAATGGCTCGGCACAGTAAATGTACTTCTTTTCATTGAGTGTAAGTACGTCAACAATGAGACGGTGTTTTGGTTTGAGAAGAAAGACATTGCGCGAGCAACCGAAAGAATAATGCACAACACTGGACTAGATGACCCACGAAGGAACACTGGTATACAAAAACATCACCACTACGCAGATGTGCCTATTGCTAAACTTTTTGCTTCAGATAAAGGTCGCAGTGAGGATAACGAAGTGATAAACAAAGCCATCAATCAAGTACTCAATGCAACCGTTTATTATCGCAATCGCGGAGACCTAAAACTAGCGACAACAGAGCGTGGGTATATAGAGCGAGTAATCAAACGTGTGTCATACCCACTCATAGTGGTCAACTCATTTGATAGCTTTCACGCGACAGAAATGAACGGAAGTGGTGAAGCAAAACCAATAACAGAAGCATTCCCACTTGAAGTGAACTATGCCTACACAGATAAGGACAGAAACGGACACAATGAGTACTTCCTAATTGATGTTGTAAGTTTGGATAAACTCCCAGAGTTTCTTACGTCAACAATAGAAAAACTTGATGTAGCTACTATCTCGGAAAAACTGAGATGTGATAAACGAACCCAACCTCAACCACAACGAAATCGAGGATTTGATAGCAGTATGTAAATAGAGATTGAATGTAATGTAATGAGAGTTATGGCACATAGAGAAACTTGGTATAAAAGAATACTGACGGAGAAAAAGAAAGAGATAATCTCCAGTGCGATTTTTGCAGTACTCTTTGCCCTGACGATAGCTCTCTGGCACTACTTCACAGGTAAAGTATTTGAGTGGCAATCCATATCTCCAGTAGATGAACCTGATTTGTTGCCCCGTCTCTTTTACAGTGCGTTGGTCTATGTAACTCTCGGTGCAGTTCTCTATGCAATGGGTTTCTATGAGTTTTTATACTCCGCTTATCGCGGTACTCGTGGTGGCTATCGTGCCTACAAAGAAATGAAAGGTGCTATCTGGGTAGTCCTTGTCCTTGGAATGTACTTCGTGATTATCCCCGTGGTGGTAAATATACTAAATGCAGTTGCTTCATTTTTCTACAACATCACGATACTTGTTCTTTACCTGTTTCCAGCACTCGGAATATCGGGCATTGTTTTTGCAATCGGATACGCGATGGCAAAGAACTATAAACAGATAATAAAATGATTAGCCAAGAAACATTCAAGGAGTTTCAAGAAGCCGTAAGGCAAGAATATGGGAAAGACCTCACAGAAAAAGAAGCGGAGGAGATTTTGACTGGTGCGGTCAAGTATTTTGATTTGCTTGCGAAGCTACACCATAGAGACAAGGAAGCAATAGACGCAAAATATCTATCTAGTACCAACCCACCAGAAGCTATCCCACCGCAAACTTCTCCATTGCCTTAAAGACGGTGTGTGCCTTTTCTTTGACTGAAATCTCATCATCGTAAATCATCAACATTTCAAGCGAACGATGACGGCTAAACTTCCGCACATCTCGCACGTCCATACTTTTGAGTAGCTCGGTAACATAAAAATGTCTGAAGCCGTGTACGGTCTTTTCTATACCAAGCTCTGCTAGTAGTTCTCCAACTTCTCGCTTTATGGTCATAGTACTCAATCGTTCTGTTTTGCGATTACCCATACTTCGGAAGAGTGTACCGTCAGTGAGTTTGTGTGCTTTCAGATACGCTTTGAGGGCTTTGACGGTGGAAGGTGCGAGATAGATAGGTTCCTTATCATCTTCGCCCTTACCGTGTATGTAGGCGACACCTTTCCCTATGTCTATGTCCGCAACATCAAGGCGGACAATTTCAATCTGCCGTAGTCCTTGAAACGCCAGTAATGAAAACAGCGCCCTTAGGCGACTGTTTCTCGGCGTATCTGGAAGCGACTTGAGCTTCATTCCCAGCAGTTGGACTTCCTTATCAGACAGCCCTTCGCGTCTATGTCTTTTGCTTTGTCTAAACTGCTTTACATTATTTGTTACATCAAAAGGTAGTTTGCCTCTGCGTGTAAGCTCGCGAAGAAAGACGCGAGAGGTTGCAAGATATTTATTTTTTGTTGCAACGGAGTAGTCCGTGCGTGCTTGTAAGTATCGCTTGAAGGAAAGATAACTTTGTTGATTGAAACCGCGAGCGTGGACGTATGAAAGGAATAGACCGATACGAGCGGAGTATTCTTTGCGTGTCGTCTCAGACACATCAAGTCCATCAAAAATGTTCTCGTGCAGAGACGGCTCATTTACTACGTTTGACAGTTTTGTTTGTCTTTTCATATTCAATATGTTCTACCGTTGCCCCTCGCTCCTCAAAAGAAGGAGTGAGTGTGGAGTAGCGGTGACAGTTATGATAATCACCCTCGCTACACATCACTGCGACCTTCGCTCCTTTCTTTGCCATACCAACCAGCTCGTCTATGGCTTCCTCGTATCCCACGTTTACGCCTCTACCACCGAGGTTCTTACCCCTGTATAGATATTTGATGGTCGCTTTAGCCAGCGTGTCTTGTAGGGCATTCTGATTGAAGTGCGGGCAAAACCTACTTACAGGTAAGGTACGAACATCCACCAAAACATTAATTTTGTGTTTTTTGAGAACATCAAGAAAAATGGCGATTGGCTTGTTACTATGTCCACAGGAAAATAATGAAAATGTTTTTTTAGTTGTCATAGAATTAAACCTAACAAGCACCACCTAAAATGCAATAGGAAAGGTGCACAAGTGCTACGACTGTAAATTACTTATAACTACAAACTCTTATATGCTTCAACCTGATTGGTGTATTCAAACTTCACCATTTGATAATCATCTCCCCACTTTTGTTTTGCACTAGTCATAATGTTGGGGTACGCTGTCTGCACCATTATCCATTCGTACGCTTCAACTTGGTTGCTATATTCAAACTTCACCATTTGGTAATCATTGCCCCATTTATTTTTTGCTTTAGTCATAATGGCTGGATATTTTGTCTGCGCCACTACCCAGTCATAAGCTAAAACCTGATTATTATATTCAAATTGAACCATTTGATAATCAGTACCCCATTTTGTAGAAGCATTTGCTTTTAATATCACAAGTACGCTATCCCTGTCTGTTTGAGGAGCAGGAGCAGGTGCTTGGGTTGTTGCAATGGCAGTTTTTGTTTCCGTCTTCGCTGGGGTGGGCGAAGTGGTGGTTGTAACTTTTGCTACAACAGATGCAGGTTTTATATTTTTATTTTCTACCACAACTTGTTCAGTTTTTTGAACAGGTTGAGTTGCTGTTTGTTGCACTGCTGGTACAGGGCTTCCGTCAAATATGTCCACGATAATTCCAAGGGCGAAAAAAATACCAAGCCCGTATAGAAACTTTTTACTTTTCCAAAAAGATTTATTTACCTGCTGTTCCATAATTAGATAATGGTTTTACTAATCAAACACCTCCGACAAGGTGATTGTTTGAATAGCAGGTTTTTGATACACAAAAATCCTGCCACTAGGAAGGGTCTTGCGACCCCCTACAAAGGTTTCCCCTTGCAACGCGTTCAACGCCCTAATGACAGGGTTTTTATGTTGAACGCGATTTTGAAACCATACCTTGTAGAAAATCCACAAGGGTTAGGTCTCCAACTTATTTAGTTGTAAGTATATTTTACCAAAAAATAACGATATATTCAATGATTTTTAGTAATATTTTGTGGCACTTGCTACCGAATAGAAAACGTAAAGAGATACGAGTTGCTCGCTGTGGACAACTTTACTCTGTTTCCTCAACATCGCTCTGTTCGTAATTTTTGAGAATGGAAGCAAGACCGATGTTTTTGATTGCCAAAGCGATTGCGGATTTCAACTCTGGGTCAAGTTCCTTCTCTGGTGTTTCATCTTCAGTGCGTATCTTCTCGCTCCAACCCTCAAAGCGTTGAGCATAGAGTTTTACTGCACTAGGGTCTCCAGTTTTTATGGCGTACTGAACCAATGCGTAGTAGACATCGGGGGCGTGAGAAAGAAAATAGTTATTGCTATACAAACTAACCTCCTTCCAAAATCCAGCTCGGCGTTTCCAATTAGCAAAGGTATCTTTGTGTATACCGATTTTCTCTCCCAGCTTCTCCTGCGTCTCGGGCTTCCTTAACTTTCTAGGTAGACCGAACCAACGAACAAATACAAGGAGTTTATCGGGTTGCTCAACTCCACTATCGTCTAAAAACTTGAACAGGGATTTCTCTTTTTTATCGGCTAAATCGGCTTTCTTTAGGGAAAGTATGGGTCTACCTTTTAGCTTTGCTGTGCGAGGCACTGAGGGGGTAAAAATAGGAGGTGTGGCTATCTTCTGAGGTGGTTTCTTCATCTCCAAAGCAAGTAGCTTCCGCTTGCGAGATAAGTCGTTAATGTTTACTCCTGTTCGTTTTTGTATATTTGATGTTGCCATAAAAATGAAAAATGTTTTTTGCTCGTGCAGTTTATTTACACTGTTTACAACATAGACATCACTTTTGTTGTCTCTACTCTATGTAGTTCTATTACCAAAGAGGTAAGAATACTAAGGTAGCTATTTTGCATTGGTTCTTGGTAAATCACGGTTTTATATTGGTATAGCAAACCTTTCAAACACTGGACTTATGATTGGCATTGCCTCCTTCCACCGTAAAATCTCGCTTTCTATTGTGTTCCAACTAAAGTACAATGAGTTCACAAATCGCAAAAACAACAGAGGCACTTCTCAGAGAGAAGCGCCTCTGTTGTTTTTAAAAGAGCAAACAGTTTTGCTCTTTGGCGATCTGTGAAGGCGCAGCGTTATTTCGCTAACAAGCGAAATCGCGAGCCGGGGTCGACAAGTACTTACGTCCATGAGAGTGTAATCACTCGAAGAGACTTAGTAACTTGTGATCATACAGACTAAGCCGAGCTTCGCTCGTCAACATCTTTTAGTATTTTCCCGCACGAGGCGCAAGAATACTTAGTAACTGGTGACCGATTCCCTTGCCCCCCTTTTTCTTTCCTAAAAGGTGTATACTAATCACATGTCCACATTCACAACACTTATTCTCGCCCTCTTAATACTTTGAGTTCTTGGTTTTTCTGTTTTTCATATTGCAGGAGCGCTTATTCATATCCTCGTCGTTATTGCAGTCATCATGATTCTTGTGCGCGTTATAAAAGGTGAAAATCCATTCAAATAAAAGCGGCTACATGGGAATACTCCTAATCCTTCTCGGGACAGTAGGTATGATTTTCCTATTTACAAAAATATATTTTACTCCGACTACCCAAAATGGAACTGCTCCCTCTGCTACCCAATACGAACGCCTTCGCTCAGACATTGGTGTTGCGAATGACATTGCAAACGAGCAGAAATTGAAAGCAGAGGAACAGACAAGATTGTTAAATAATATATAAAAGTAAGGTTTAGATTAATTTCAAATGCCAACATTTCGTGAAAAAGTATTACAGGTTACCAGAAAAATACCAAAAGGATCGACGCTCACTTACAAACAGGTAGCAACGCAGGCTGGAAATATTCTTGGCGCGCGAGCTGTAGGAAATATTCTGAACAAAAACTACGACCCACAAATCCCGTGTCACCGTGTCGTGCGTTCCGATGGAAAAGCAGGGGGATACAACCGTGGCACAGAAGCAAAAATTCAGCTTTTGAAAAAAGAAGGGGGTCATTCAAAAAAGTAGGGAGTAAGACAAAATCCCCTGATTTTGCTATAGTCTCATCATTATGAGAATTTTAGCTATTGAAACCAGCTGTGACGAAACAGGGATTGCTGTTGTAGAAACCAGGGGCTCTTCGGCCACGCCGAAGAGCCTCAAGGTCCTTGCGAATACGCTTATTTCGCAAGCGTCTCTCCATGCGCAGTTTGGTGGTGTATTCCCTGCTCTTGCACGTCGCGAGCATGCAAAAAATATTATGCCACTTTTGATACACGCTTTGACTGAAGCCGGTATCGCAAAGAAACTAAAAAAATCACGGGTACTCACAGCAAAAGAAGGTGCTGCTTTTGCAAAAATTTTTCACAAGGAGCCGGAGCTTTTTGCGACATTCAAAGACACACTTCTTTCACTCAAAATTCCTGCCATCGATGCTGTCGCAGTGACCTCTGGCCCAGGGCTTGAACCCGCACTCTGGGTCGGCATAAACACTGCCGAGGCACTTGGCGCGCTCTGGGGCGTTCCCGTCATTCCCGTAAACCACATGGAGGGGCATATCGCAACTGCGTTGCTAGAACTCGACCCACTGAAACCTAAAACCTATCACCTAAAACCTGCCAACTATCCCGCACTCGCACTTCTCATTTCTGGTGGACACACAGAGCTTGTTTTGATGCCGAGCAAGGGAAAGTATAAAATGCTTGGGCAAACGCGCGACGATGCAGTCGGTGAAGCATTTGATAAAGTGGCGCGCATGCTCGGGCTCGGGTATCCGGGCGGTCCTGAGATTTCCAAGCTTGCCGAGAAGGTACCACATAATCAGGCCCTCGCGGTACCGCTCCCCCGCCCCATGCTCAAGTCCGGTGACTTTGATTTCTCATTTTCAGGATTAAAAACTTCCGTCTTGTACGCAATCAAAAAGTTTGAAACTCTGACTGAACGTGACCGCGAACTCATCGCAAAAGATTTTGAAGATTCCGTTACAGAAGTCCTCGTTACGAAAACCATCAGAGCCGGAAAAAAATACAATGTAAAAGAAATTATTTTAGGCGGTGGTGTTACTGCAAACAAAGAAATCCGCAAAGTATTCACAGAAACTGTTGCGCGCGAAATGCCCGACACAAAACTCTTTATTCCGTCTGTTCTCCTCTCGGGAGACAATGGACTCATGATCGCTGTCGCCGGCCTCCTTCGCTCCAAATCACAAAAACACATCCTCGCCAACGGCACCCTCAAACTCGCAAAATCCGTGAGTCCCACGCTTGAGGAATTGAGGAAGAGGAGATAACTAAATTTCAATTTTAATACTATCCAATCAACAACCCTGTGGCAGAGACCACAGGGTATGACCCGGGCCCATGACACCGTTTTGTTCGTAGTAATAGTTTACCATAGTGTGGGGGGCTTTTCATCATGTTTCCCCTGATTTTTGACGTATCTCTCTACGATAGAC
>JAUSES010000045.1 GCA_030649835.1 bacterium | reverse complement strand
GAATTACGAAACTGCAATATCCCAGCATCGTCTTTGCGAGCAAAGCGAAGCAATCCAGGATTATGCTCGATAAACTCTGGATTGCCACGTTGGATTACCAACTCGCAAAGACGGAAAACCAGAGTTTCGTAATTCAAAGTAAAAAGCACTTATTTGTCGATTCTTCCCACTGATATCGAAAGAGTTGTTTTGGAATGTTGGAGTTAGTTTCATAACCGTGAAAAATCGTGTTTTTTAGGTACTTTTTCACGGTTATGTTGACAAAACCGTGAAAATTCTTATACTTTAGATATATGGCAAAAATCCTTAATGTATTTAAAAAAGTGAGTTCTCTGCGAGAGAGATATTATAAAGCATCTACAGGGAAAGATGCGCTTATTCGTCTTGTGGGCGAAGCTGAAGTTGCTGAGCAAGTATACAACTCAAATGCTATTGAAAACAGCACCCTTAGTCTTGAAGAAACAGAAAAAATACTTCTTCAAATTGATTTAGACCGATTTGTAACTGAAAGGGAAATTTTCGAAGCAAAGAACCTTGCGCGCGTGGTGGCGTATATAGAAAAAAAAGCGAAAGAGCAGGAGCTTACTCTTGAGGTAATGTTGTCGCTTCATAAAATGTTGATTTCAAATATTAGCGATGATATTGCGGGAAGATTTCGCAAGGATAATGAGTATGTTCGTGTTGGAAGCCATATTGCGCCTGCTCCTAAAGAAGTAGTAGGGATGCTAGAAAAAATGCTAGCGGAATACAATGCTGCAAGTCATGAAAATATCATAAGGCGTGTAGCAAAACTGCACCTCACTTTTGAGTACATTCACCCATTTAACGATGGCAATGGCCGTATTGGTAGAGTGATAAACAACTACCTGCTCATACGGGAAGGGTTTGTTCCTGTAAATATAAAATTCATTGATCGCAAAATGTACTACGAGGCATTTAAGGAATTTGACAAGAAGGGTGCGACAAAAATAATGGATGAAATCGTGGGGAAGTCCCTTACAAACAGTTACCACAAAAGACTAGCCTATTTGGAGGGGGCGAAAATAATCACGCTTGCCGAATATGCAAAAAGAAATAAAGTGGCGCATTCAAATTTAATTAACAAAGCAAACAGGCAAACGATAGAGGCATTTCTTGAAAAGGGTGTATGGAAAATTGCAGAAGGATTTGTATATAGTCTTGGTGTGCGGAAATAGAATTTTACAAAAAACAGCGCGCCGTAAGGCGCGCTGTTGTGTTGTATTTTCTAAAACCTGACACCTAAAACCTAAAAGCTATGCTCGTGCTTCATTCACTACATTCACAAATACTTCAGGGTTGTTTTCGGCGAGGTCTGCCATTATTTTGCGGTCAATGATAATGTTCTTTTTCTTGAGAGCATCAATGAACTTACTGTATGAAAAACCAAGAGGGCGGAGGGCAGCATTCATCTTTACTGTCCAAAGGCGACGGAATACGTTCTTCTTGTCACGTCGGTGTGCAAAAGCGTACGCTCCTGCGTGTGCAATAGCGTCGTTTGCCTGGATTTCCTTTGTGCTACGTCCAAAACGATAGCCCTTTACCTGTGCCAGGACGTTTCGGCGGCGTTTTAGTGATGTTGTTCCTCGTTTTACTCTTGTCATGATCGGTTATTTTAGAAGTCCTGGTAAAAAGCGCGACTTTTCCTTATTCGTCATAGAAAATGCACTCATGCGCTTGCCGGCGAGCTGCTTTGAGCGGCTTGCTTTTGCATTAAAATGGTTCTGTCCCGGCTTGCGACCAAGAATCTTGCCCGTCTTGGTCACTTTGAGTCTTTTGGTAAATGATTTATTTGTTTTCATGTTAGTTTTTCTTAGCGAGTGATAGCGAGGTTAGAAAAACTCCACCCGGTTAAATGCGATTTTTCAAATCGCGATTTCAAATTTTCTAGATACTGTACCTAGAGAGATTTTTTCAATTGTACGCATCTTATCATATAACGGTGATAAACTGCTAATTTGAAATCATTTAACTGGGTAAGTAATCTAATGTCGCCTTGCTCGTTATCCTACTTACTTCTTCGCTGCGCGTTCGATGGTGACCGAGAGACCCTTGAGACTTTTTGTGGGCTCCCCCTGCAATTTGTATTCCTCAGAAATGAGGGTAAGGACTCTCTCGAGACGCTCTTTCTTAAAACTCATTTCTGCATACTTGGAACGTCCGACAAGGAAGAGGTCAATCTTTACGCGGTGTCCTTCCTTGAGCCACTTTGAGGCGTTTTTTGCCTTCAGCTCAAGGTCGTGTTCCGACGTACCGATTTTCACCTGCAATGTCTTTGTTTCCGTAATATGCGCACGTGCTTTTGCAACTTTCTGCTTCTTGCTCTGCTGGTACTGAAATTTACCATAATCCATTATTTTCGCAACAGGAGGCTCTGCGGTGGGGGAGATCTCGATGAGGTCTAGCCCGAGAGTGTCAGCTTTTGCGAGTGCTTCTGAAAGAGTAAGAACACCAAGGATTTCGCCAGTATCCGTAATAACACGGAGCTCTTTTGCGCGAATTTGATGATTTATTTTAATCTTTGGAATCAATGGATTTGGGAAAAATTTAAACCCGCAGCGATATTGCGGAATTGCATAGATAATAGGCTATTTTGATTTAAAAGTCAAACGTTTGGGGTTCTTCGACAATTAGTGTGGTGGATAACTAACAAAGACGGCTCTGTTAAGCTGTAAAAGGGTCAAGAACAACTCAAATCATCGCTAGACACCCCGCAGGTCATACAAGGCTTCCTTCTTATAAGAAATTTGTCAAAATATACTTTAAAAACAACGATTTTTAAATTTTAAGTAAATTAGCCATTAAAAGCTAGGTTAAATCTTCCACACTAATTGTTGTAGAACCCATTTTGCATAATCTCCCCATTTCGCA
>JAUSES010000044.1 GCA_030649835.1 bacterium | reverse complement strand
GAAACTGCAATATCCCAGCATCGTCTTTGCGAGCAAAGCGAAGCAATCCAGGATTATGCTCGATAAACTCTGGATTGCCACGTTGGATTACCAACTCGCAAAGACGGAAAACCAGAGTTTTGTAATTCAAAGAATCAAAATTAAAAGCCAAATTTTGAATGCAATCCGAGGAAGCTTAAAAAATCGGGAGAGACTAAACGGTCGCTCCCGATTCTTGCATTTCCTAACACCTAAAACCTAATGGCTAATATCTACCCCTAATACTCGCGCATCGTGATCTGCGCATCTATCTTCTTTACCAAATCAAGAACTACCGAAACAATAATGAGAAGCGCTGTACCGCCGATAGAGAGGCTCGCGATCTTGGTGAGGTTTTGCATGACAAGCGGAAGCACTGCAACTAGACCCAAGAACACTGCGCCAACGAGTGTGATCCGAGTGAGAATTTTTGAAAGGTACTCTGCGGTGGATGCACCAGGGCGGATACCGGGAATGAATGCGCCATTTTTCTGAAGGTTGTTTGAAATTGCCTCTGGGTCAAAGGTAACGGCCGTGTAGAAAAAAGTAAATACAAAAACAAAAAGAAAGTAGAGTGCTCCGTGAATCCATCCATTGGTAAGAAACTTCTGCACAAAGAGCGCGACTGTCTGCACCGCACCATTGCTTACGGTTGAAAGTGCATTTGCAACAATTGTTGGAATAGTCAAAATAGAAAGTGCAAAAATAATAGGAATAACGCCCGCTTGATTCAAGCGAAGTGGTAGGTATGTGGATGAGCCTCCCGTAGAGCGCCCCCCACTGCGCACCTGCTTTGCGTAGGTAATAGGTACAGGGCGTTCTGCCTCGGTCATATATACCACAGCAACAATAAGGAGGATTGTCGCAATAATCGCTGCTACAAAAATAGGTACTTGCGACACATCAAAGGTAAATATAAGTTGTCCCACGGTCGCTGGAATACTTGAGACGATACCGGCAAAAATGATGAGTGAAACTCCGTTACCAATACCAAACTCAGAGATGAGCTCGCCAATCCACATAAGAAGGATGGAGCCCGCTGCGACTATTATCGTGTTTGTAAAAATCTCAAATGGGGTGAGTCCCACGAGAATACCCTGCTGTGAGAGATATGCGAGAAGTCCATATCCCTGCACGAGCGCAAGCGGAACAGTAAGAAGGCGCGAATACTGGGTCATCTTACGACGACCAATCTCCCCTTCTTCTGTCTGCATCGCCTTAATCTTTGGCGACATCATTGTCAAAAGCTGAAAAATAATGGATGCTGTAATGTATGGACCAACACCGAGCATCACGATCGAAACGGAAGACAAGCCGCCTCCCGTAAGAATGTTCAAAAAGCCAAGGGCTTGGTCGTTTGCGAGGAGTGCTCCGAGGTTTTGCCCTGCTGCTGCAGGAATAGGAATGTTTGCAAGGAGACGAAAAATAACCAACGCAACAAAGACAAAAAGTACACGACGACGCAAGCTCACATCTTGCACAATCATCTTTAGTTTTCGTAATAGTGTTTCCATAGTATTAGGTTTTAGGTTTTAGGTTTTAGGTTTTAGGAATCCATCCTAACGCCTACCAACTACAACCTAACCCCTGCATCATTTAACCGTTCCTCCAAGTTTTTCCACCGCTGTCTTTGCAGACTCTGATATTTCACATCCGCGGATGTCCAATTTTTTATCAAGCTCACCTGAACCAAGAATCTTAATTACGGGAATCTTGTTTCCTTTTTTTTCTACGAGCGCGTGCTCAAGGAGAATCTTTGGGGTCACCCGATCACCACTCTTGAACTCAATGTTCAAAATTCCAATGTTCAAGACAACACGATGTACAAATTCTGTCTTGAACTGATTTCGAGACACACCCTCACCGCGAAGCTTTGGGAGCTTCTTAATAGTATCACGCATCTGTGGGCGTTTGTGTGTATTAGAACGAGCATCCTGACCCTTTGTTCCGCGTCCTGATGTCTTTCCGCGCTTTCCTCCACGACCAACAACCTTCTTTACGGCGCGTGGTGTTCTTGTTTTTACTTCGTGTGCTTGCATAGTAGTATTATTTAAATTTTCGCTTCTTCTTCTGCCTTAGCTACCACAACTTCCGCTACTCCTTTTGCACGAAGTTGCTTAAGTGCTTTTATTGTTGCGCGTGCATTGTTAAGCTTGTTCTTTGAACCAGAAAGAATTTTTGCGCGTACGTTCTTGATACCAGCAAGCTCAAGCACGTTTCGTGTCGAACTTCCTGCCACCATACCACGACCCTTTGCGGGCATAATCATTACTGTTGATGAAGACTCCTTTGCCATTACCTCATGAGGAATCATCATACCACTCGTGAGAATCACTTTGATCATATTCTTCTTTGCGTTCTTTGTTGCCTTTTCAATAGCCTGAGCGGTGTCTGCTGCCTTGCCAATACCCACACCTACAGAACCCTTTCTGTTTCCTGCAACAAGTGCTACAGAAAATGCAAAACGACGACCTCCAGCAACCACACGTGTTACGCGACGAATCTGTATGAGCTTGTTATCAAACTCAGGCTTCGCGCGCTCAAACGAGCCACCTCCACGTCCACCGCGAGGAGAACCGCCCTTGCGTGCTCCCGCACCTCCACGTGACGCTCCTGCTCCACCACGGCCAGATGCGCCACCTCGTGCTCCTCCAAATGAAGGTCGAGCTCCTGCAGTGCGAACAGGTGCTGCGGCTACTGGTGCTGCCGCCTGGGTTGTCTCTTTATTTTGTTGTGTGGTTGTTTCTGTCATAATAAATATTAAAAACGTTTAGAACACTAGCCCGCCCTCTCGTGCACCATCGGCAAATGCACGTACACGACCGGTAAAAATAAACCCACCGCGATCGAATACCACGAGCGAAAGCCCTTTTGCTTTTGCGGTCTTTGCAAGTGTTTCGCCGGCAATTTTAGCACGCTCTGTTTTTGTCTTTCCTTTCAAACCCATATCAGAAACAGAAGACAAGGTTACCCCTTTTGTGTCATCGATAATCTGTGCATAAATATAGCTGTTTGATTTGAAAATAGCGAGGCGTGGGCGCTCTGAAGTTCCCGACACTTTCGCGCGGATGCGCTTGTGACGTCGTGTTCTCTGTTCGCTTTTTGTTAATTTTGTAGTCATGATTTTTTTTGTTAACTATGCCTAAACAAATTCTTCGAATTTGTCGGCCGACCGCCTGGGGCGGTTTAGGCGGACTTCTTGCCTTGCTTGCGACGAATAACCTCCGTGCTGTAGCGAATACCCTTACCCTTGTACGGTTCTGGCTTTTTCTTTGCGCGAATCTGAGCTGCAAACTGTCCCACAGACTCCTTGTTCATTGAGGAAAGAGTGAGGGTGTTCTTTTCCTGAAGCACTTTTACATCCTTTGGAATCTCCATAGGAACTTTGTGAGAAAATCCAAGACTGAATACGAGTGTCGTACCCTGTGTTTCCACTTTGTATCCCACGCCCTCAATAATGAGCTTCTTTTCAAAAGCCTTGTTTACTCCGGCGACCATATTCACGAGATGTGATGCATATGTCCCCCAAAGTGCGCGCGCATCCTTTGAACTGTTTTTAGGCTCGAAAGAAATAACATCTCCTTCAATTTTAATAATAACAGGACCACTGAAATCTCGTGAAAGCTCCCCTAAAGGTCCTTTCACAGTAAAGAGCGTGTCGCTTTGTGTGACTGTTGTTCCCTGTGGGATGGTTACGCCTTTTTTTCCTATTCTTGACATATAAGTATATTTAAATTACCAAATTTTAAAAAGCGCTTCTCCACCCACTCGACCTTTGCGGGCTTCGTCACCAGTCATAATGCCTTTTGGTGTTGAGATCACCATCAAGCCAAAACCATTCTTGATCTGCTTAATCTCGTCTGCCTTCAAATAAAAGCGACGGGATGGTTTTGACATGCGTGCTACGTCTGAAACACGTGGCTCCTTTCCCTCGTATGCAATGCCAACTTCAAGAGTCTTCTGAACTTTCTTACCTTTTTTTGCATATGAAGTGATATAGCCTTCTGCAAAGAGAACTTTAGCGATTGCTTCTTTCACCAAAGAAAAAGGCATCTCGACAATTTCCTTGCCGGCTTTACCTCCGTTTTTGATGCGAATAAGCATGTCTGCGATTGGGTCGTGCATGTTAGTTTTTCTTATGAGTGAAGCGAATTAGAAAACCTGCACCCAGTTAAATACGGTTTGCGTGCACACTCAAACCGTGATTTCAAATTCACTACTTCGTGCTGTGAGTATATTCTGTTGTTTTGTAATTTTAACATTGTAAATCGTAATTTGGATACTAATTTGAAATCATTTAACCGGGTAGGAAAATCATATTCGCTTCTCTCATTGATTTTCTCTACCAAGAAGACTTCTTAACTCCAGGAATCTTGCCGTCGTTTGCAAGCTCGCGGAAACAAATACGACAAAGGTCGAAGTCGCGCATATAGCCACGACGACGACTGCAGTTAAAACAGCGACGTACAATACGTGAGCTGAATTTTGGCACCTTGTTGGCGCGAGCGGTTACTGATGTTTTTGCCATAGAGGAAGAAACTGGGATTTCTGTAGATATCTCGCGTTTGTTCTTTTGGAGACTTAAAACCTTCAAAAGGAGGAACACGGATCACACAAAAACCAGTACGAGCATCCTAACACGGAGCTTAAAAATATGCAACATTTTGCGGTTCTTCGACAATTAGTGTGGTGGATAACTAACAAAGACGGCTCTGTTAAGCTGTAAAAGGGTCAAGACCAACTCAAATCATCGCTAGACACCCCGCAGGTCATACAAGGCGTCCTTCTTATAAGAAATTTGTCAAAATATACTTTAAAAACAACGATTTTTAAATTTTAAGTAAATTAGCCATTAAAAGCTAGGTTAAATCTTCCACACTAATTGTTGTAGAACCCATTTTGCATAATCTCCCCATTTCGCA
>JAUSES010000041.1 GCA_030649835.1 bacterium | reverse complement strand
GGTCTATCGTAGAGAGATACGTCAAAAATCAGGGGAAACATGATGAAAAGCCCCCCACACTATGGTAAACTATTACTACGAACAAAACGGTGTCATGGGCCCGGGTCATACCCTGTGGTCTCTGCCACAGGGTTGTTGATTTTATATATAAGTCATTATTCATACAATTAGTTTATACCTTCTTTGGTAGCCTTGTCGAATGATTGAAGTGGAAAGAATGGGGGAAGAGAGAGGATAGATAGTGGGCAAAATAGTTGGAAAAGAAGACCGTTGAACTGTCGCATTTGTCGCATTTTGCTTGTGCAAAAACTCCACAGTATTTTTGATTTACGAAAGCACCACCTAGACCGAGAGGGTCAGTTTCAGTATCCTCGAAAGACATAAGGAACCCTTGCGGGGGTTGGTATCCAAAATTCCGAGACCGACGTGGGGCACAATTAAAATAACCGGGTATTCCCCGGTTATTTTAATTGTGCCCCCGAGCGAGCAGTGCTCGCGTCGGGAATCGAAAGGCGGAGCTATGTTTTTCTACCAAGAAAAACAAGCGAGCCGGGGTCGAGAAATTTTTCTTGTGACGACAAGAAAAATATTCGTGACAGATTCCTCGCGGGGGCACAGCGTAAAGAAAAATAGTGTCTGCACACTATTTTTTAGCTGTGCCAAGCGCAGTGATGTTTTGCGAACACGCAAAACCACGAGCTGGGGTAGCGAACACTTTGTATTTTGTGAGTAGTAGAAACAAAATACTTAGTGATTCGTGACCACAAGAAGCGTAAAGAAAAATAGTGTCTGCACACTATTTTTTAGCGGTGCCAGCCGGAGCACTGTCGAGCCTGCGAGACCGCGAGGCAGGGTCGGGAGTACTTAATAGATTTCGAACGTAGTGAAGAAATATATTTAGTGATTCGTGACCACAAAAGCATAAAAAAGTGCCTATCCACCCTAGAGTTCGTCGATACCTTTTAGCTGTGTCAAACAGAGAAGAGAATCTTCTACTATTTATCTAATAATGCATATACAGCAACCACTTTATTGTGCTAAACTATAAACATGGGGGAAGTGTGCCCATGTTGTTTTAGCTATGAAAATTTGGCTAGTAAAAAGAAAACGAATTTTGAAATTTTTTCTTAAAAAAGAAAGGGCTGCAGTTTTTCTGAAAACATTACTTGTTGCAAGTTTGGTGTTCTCAAGTGTTTTTTCTATTGGCGCAGAGGCGGCAACGGGTACACCGTCCATCATGAGTTATCAAGGGCGCCTTGCTGATTCAAACGGGGATCTCCTTGGAGGAACGGGCACGACGTACTATTTTAAATTTTCTATTTGGAATCTTTCCACGGGGGGAGTTGCTGCAACAAACCGTCTTTGGCCAACAAGTGCACCGACGTCAGTTGGATTAACAGTGAGACAAGGCGTGTTTGTTGCAAATATCGGCGACACTGCAAACGGATTTCCCGACACCCTCGATTACAATTTCAATACATCGAGCGACGTGTATCTACAGGTTGAAGTTTCATCTGACAATTCTACTTTTCAAACGCTTTCACCACGTCAACGAATAAGTGCAACCCCTTTTGCCAAACTAAGCGCCGCCGTAAGTGGCTCAAGTACACCGTCATCGTTTGGAACGACAAATCCATTTGGCACATCAGTTGTTTCAATAGAGGCAACGTCGACAAGCGCAACTGCACTCTCACTGCGAGCAGCGTTGAGTCAAATCGCAAACCTGTTTCAAATACAAGACTCAACAGGAGCAAACCTTTTATCAGTGAATGCAACAGGAGGACTTTTTGCATCATCTACCCTTGGCGTTACGGGTACGACGAACTTGTATTCAGCACTCAATGTTTCGGGGCTCACCACACTAAACGGCTCCATTGATGCGGGAAGCAGTACATCATTCATCCTCCCCAACAGTGCGGCCCCAACGGTGGATGTGTTTGGAAAAATCGCGGGGGACAACAATTTATGGGGCGCAAGCCGTGGAGCACCAATATTTTTTGATGGCACCGCTTCAACCGCTTTAGTAAACGTACTTACTTCAGATACACCGCTTAATGGACAAGTGCCAAAGTGGAACACAGGGGGAACGATTACTTGGGAGGACGATGTTACGAGTGCTGGCGCTGGCGTTTCAACTATTCAGGAAGGGGATGCAACAATTGATGGTGCGGCAAATACCATTGATTTTCTTGCTGCAGATTTTGATGTTACAAGTTCTCCTGCAGGAGAAGCAAATGTTGCCATTGACTACACTAACTCGGGGATCACTCGCAAAGGACAGAATGAAAACATTACAGGACTTTGGAATTTTATTAATTCCTCCTCCACGCGTTTTTCAGTATTTAATACCGCCTACTTCGGGGGAACTGCAACCTCAACGTTTAATTCAGCAGGAACCTTGACCTTAGCAGGACTCGCATCAAGTGGCCTCGGCGTCAATGCATCCGGCCAAGTCTACGCTGCCGCAACCACCACATATTCGGGAGGACTCACGTATGCAAACGGGAATGTGACGGCTGACTTGGGTACCGCAATCGACAATACCGAAATCACCAACGGTACGATTGTCGCAGCTGATCTCAATCTCACCGACATTACCTTAGCTGACTTCACCAACGATGCTTCCTTCATCACGACCTCGGGTGCGAATGTCTTCACCGGACTCCAGAGATTTACGAATGCATCCACATCACTACTCTCGGTAACCGGCACCTCATACTTTGGCGGTACCGCAACCTCAACCTTTAATTCTGCGGGTACCTTGACCTTAGCAGGACTCACGTCATCGGGCCTCGGGGTCAATGCATCAGGCCAAGTCTACGCTGCCGCAACCACCACATACTCTGGAGGCTTAACCTATGCAAACGGGAATGTCACGGCGGACTTGGGCACCTCGATCACTGCCGCTGAAATTGCAAACGGGGATCATGGAGACTTTACCTACTCATCAGGTACTGCAA
>JAUSES010000036.1 GCA_030649835.1 bacterium | reverse complement strand
CACGATGTGGTAGTGAGTTTCGTACGCACAGTGGTAACCTTTTTGAAGAGTCATGGGCACAGTATACATCAGAAAACCGAGGGTTTTCTGACTTTCCTACAAGGACCCTGCGGCAGAGACCGCAGGGAAACGAGTTTTAACAGAGGGGGGAATTCCTTAGTAGGTGACCCAGAAACATCTCGTGCAGCAAAATGGTGGGCTTAGTATGTTCTTGAACAGTCACAGATTAATCAGCCACGAACGCAAGAACTATTAGTACTTATGTATGACCAGCAAAATAATACTCTTTTTGAGAAAGGGTCTGACTGTTTGTACAAAATAAAAAAAGGGAGTGCTCGAGAAAAGATTGTCTCCGCGCTATGCATGAATAAAGGATTTGTGCCTACAAACCTTCTTGCAAAATTTGCGGAGAAACCGAATACTAAACTTACAATAAGTGAAATCCAAAAGATAAGTCTTCTTTTTAAGAAAAAATTTGATACAGACAAAGAGCTGTTTAAAGGAGAGGCTGGTAGCGGATATCGCATCAACCCAGAAATAAGAGTAGTAAACGTATAGTCTTCGATACACCCTTGCCTTGTGGATAACTTATATAAATACCGCCTAATATAGGCGGTATTTTAAATTCCCAAAATCATCAAGAGCGTATTGAAAGCGTAGCGACCTGTTTGTTTGAATTAACATATTACTAGCAGTTAATTTAAACAAACATATGGAAAAAGAAAAAATCGTAATCGTTGAAGTTCCAATAACAGATCTTCATGCATCTGAATATAATCCACGCAAGCATAACAAGGAGCAGTCTGCACAGTTAAAAGAATCTATGATTCGTTTCGGATTAGTAGATCCGATTATCGTCAACTCAGCACATGAACGAAATAACATTGTTATCGGAGGACACTTTAGGTTGGAGGTTGCTGGGGAATTAAAGTTTGAAACAGTCCCTGTTGTGTATGTAAACATTCCTGATATACAGAAGGAAAAGGAACTCAATATTCGCCTCAACAAAAACACGGGTGAATTTGACTTGGAGCTCCTCGCGCAATTTGATGAAACGTTTCTTGCAGACATTGGATTCGATAGCCAGGATCTCGACGATATATTCCCCGCCGAAGAAAACACCGAGCAATTCGATATAAACAAGGAGCTCGAGAAACTCAACATTCAAGAAATCACTGTGCAAAAGGGTGATATTTATGAGCTCAACGGATCACGACTTCTTTGTGGCGACTCAACAATCGAGGCAGACATGATGAAACTCATGGGCGACCGCAAAGCTGATATGTGCTTCACTGACCCACCATATATTCTTGATTACCTTAGAGGTAAAACAAAACAACAAGACGGCGTCACTACAGGATTCGGTGCAAAGAAAAACAGGCGTTACCTTGAGACAGATGTTCTCCCCGACAACTTTACCGAACTTTGGATGGGAAACATTAGTAAAGTTTCAAAGGAAAGTTTTGTCATCATTGTGTATGAAAACTGGAAAAACATTCGAACAATTTGGAACGAGATGGAGAAGTACTGGAAGGTTAAGAACATGATAGTGTGGCACGTGCCAAATCGCGTTCAAGGATTTTCTGCAAAAGGAAAGTTCTTTAATAAGCACGACATCGCAATGGTTGGCGCAACAGAGGACGTGGCTGTTCAGAACCTTGAGGAAGACGAACTTCTGGAAAACGAATACGAGACAGCACTCTACGCTATTTCTGGGAAACCACATTGGGAGTCTTACGAGAAAGGAAAGAAAATCTGTCCAACTGATTTCATCGATTTCAAATCAGCAGACGAGAAATCATCAGGTCAAGGAATCATCTTTGGGACGAAACCACTTGAGATTCTTATGCCTTACATCAAAGTACTCACCAAGCGTGATGACTTAATTGTGGAGCCATTCGGAGGAAGCGGGTCGACACTTATTGCTTCCGTTAAGATGAAGCGCCAGTGCTACTTGATGGAAAAGTCTCCCGTATATGCACAAGTTATCTTGCGCCGATGGGAAATGGAAACAGGAAAGAAACCGGAGAAAATAAACTAGTATGATTGACCTAAAGACAAGACAAAAACTCATTCGAGAACTCGAGAAGAGCGGGAATGTATACCTTGCTTGTCTGAAGGTTGGCGTTGATAAATCTACTTTCTATCGGTGGAAAGAAAGTGATAAGGAATTCAAGAAAGATGCGACTAAGGCCATACGAATTGGAAGAGAGAATAACTGTGATGTTGCAGAGCACGCACTTATGATTAACGTGAAGGAAAAGAAGATGGAGGCAATTAAGTACGTGCTGAGCCACAGCTCACCGCGATACAAACCAAAAACTAGAAAAGTTGTTATTGAACATTCTAATCCCCTCAAGGATGCTCAGCGCCGATTTAATGAGGAGGACATGAGAAAAATCAATAAAGCGTCTGAGGACATGAGAAACTTAGCGGAGTTCATTACGATGGACGGGAGTCCCGATGACCCCAATGAGCCGAGACATATGTTTTGTGTGTCATGCAACCAGTCCTTCTATGTTGATAAGAATAAAGACGGTCGCTTTACTGAGTAAGTAATTGACCGAGAAATTCAAATGTTTGGCCGTGAACACAGAAAGAAGAGTTTACTGTGGTAATGAACGAAACTAAATACACTGAGGACCCTTAACTCTTGTCGGGTATTGCAACAGCAGAGACTCAAGCAAATCAAACGATTTAAGGTATGCGGCACTTAGGCTTTGCCACCCATCGCATGATTCTGGGTAGTAGTATTTTGCGCTGTAGTGAGAAGACGTATAGTATTTACCAGCACCCTGAATTACCACTGACTGAGGTGCAGTATTTGAACCAGCCGTAGTATCTCCGCTGCAAGTCGTCGAGGACCACAATCCTTTCGCATTTTCTTGGGCAGATTTCTGTGCAGCTTTAAACTCAACTTGGTATCTGTATGGTGTGTTGTACGTGTACTCGTGAGCATAACCTTGCTCAATCATGTATTTGTTGTAAAACAAACCATCTTCACGATAGGCATATGCGAGAGTGCGTCCATATTTATCAAGCTCACCTTGAGTCGAGTCTTTCTCGAGGCGCACCTTGGTGTTAGCTAATAACTCTTTCGCTTTACTAGATGCTTCTTTCCCAAAACACTGAACAGGTTTTCTTGGGTCAACGGTCTCTGGAGTGTCCATCCCAATAAGACGGAGGGTTACAGTAACGCCGTTTACGTTCACCTTTATAGTGTCGCCATCTATAACGCTCACGACTGAGTAGTAAGCGTATTGTGGTGTAGAACTTGAAGTGAGCAGAATTGGTGGTGCTACACTTGTACTAGCTTGCTTTCGTATTTCAGATTTCACAACAACAGGAACTGGAACTGAGGTTGTTGCTTCAGCGTTCATGCTTATTCCTTCATTAGGGGTCGCTTGTTTTGTTTGTTCTTCAACCTGAGCAACTTTTGCCTTTGGAACAGGAGCTAGAGCCCCCATTATTGTGAACAATAGGAATACACCTCCAAGTCCATATAGGATTTTCTTTAACATAAAATCTAGCGGGATTTTAAAACGACAAGGAGCTTTTCGGGTAACCAAAAGGCTCCCAGCCATTGCGATGGCGTCTTTCGACAACCACCCATACCAGTTTCCCGATATGACCCGCTAGAGTGACTCTGACTGGGAGTCCTTTAATTTCTAGCGGGTTTTGCAACCATATCCTGAGTTTCAACACCAAGGGGTTAGGCCGTCTTTTATTCAATTGTTGCTACTAAATGATGATAACACAAATAAGCTACCATTCACCAATAGTAGCTTAAAAACAAAGGGTTGCGAAGGGGTAGTTACCAACAGATTACCAACTGGCGTAAGCCTGGACTTCCCCGACAAATATGTCATTCCTTGGGTTGTATGGAAACATACAACTCCGCTAGAGTGACTTTGATGAGAGGGCGTGGTCCTCAAAACAAGAGTTATTATACTCCCGAAACATATGCAATCCCATATCCCTTTGCAGCAAGGCTTAGAGCCTTGTCTTTTGTAACAATAGTATATTCTTCAGGGAAAAGAGTTGCGGGTGTGTCTCTCTCACATAAAACGTAAGCGAGCATTACGACATCCGCCGTCCCCTCTCCTGTGTATAGTCTTATTAGATCGAAATTATCACCATGTTCCGCCAAAACATCCTTGAGTTTCTCTAAGTGTCTATCAGTAATTTCTAGTATTTTTATGCCGGCACGTTGAATTCTTAATAAATCTTCTTTGGAATACACCCTCTCGTCTGCAACCTCCTGAAGAATACAGAGGTCATTCCTTCTTATTGCTCTGCTCATCAAGCTAGCAGAGAGTATGTGCGTGTCTAATAGATACTTCATAAAGATTATTTAAATTTTTCAATATATTCTCGAAACAAAGTACTTTCCATTTTTCCTTTTCTAAAAAGAATGTTTTTTATTTCATCATGTGAAATTTTGTTACCTTCGTAAGCATGTGTAACTTCGCGAGACAATTTCTCGCCATTATATTTTTTGTACCCAGTGACCTGGGACGGCTGACGAGGAGTACCTTGTTCAACCCCTAAAATTTCTTCTGAAAGTTTTCGGTAATAATCTCTAGAGACCTCTTTACTAATAAGCCCCAGTTCTTCAAGGCGAGAGACAAGCATACTTGGAGTAATCTTAAATGACTGAGCGTAGTGTTTTACTCCATCAAGATTTTTAATGTTAATACCCACCAGATCTGCTTCTGGTATCAAGATTTCACCAGTAATTGCAAAAATTTTTTTATATGCAGGCTTCTTTATCTGTCCGCTTTTTGTGCTTAAAATAAACTTATTCATACCAATGCTTACTAGCATGGAGATTACTGTAAAAATTTGGCGTCCTGATGTTTCAAGAATTAACGGCTTTTCATCTCCATCTCGTGTATTTATAAATATGTATGGAAATTTTTTGTCTTTAATACAGAGACCGCTCAGCCCAAGTTCCCTGGACATATTTTGTGGCATATAATTATGCGAACTGAATGAAACGAGTATGTTTCTGCCTTCAATTTTGTTGCATAGATAGGACAGTACTTTATCCTTAGACATTTTACGCAATTCGCCTAAATTTATTTCGAAGTACTCTCTAATTTCTTCAGCATTTTTTTTATTTGATACTCTTTCTGCTACCCTTTTTGCTATGATTCCAATAAATGCATTATCTTTTGATGTAGGCAGTACCCTATTCTTAAGAAACTCCTGCTTTCTTCCTAAGTCCTTCACGATAATTTCAATATCTCTGGGTTTCATAGATCCACGAAACCCGAGTTGCATTTCAGCTTTACCCGGGAGTTTGTAAAACAAATTTTTATCTTTATCTCTAGTCTGCTTATCAACCTTGCTCTTGGTTGCAAAAAATAATGGGTATGGAATATTTGCCCGAGCAGAAAGGTTTTTTAATTCGTCTAGACTTATCTCATTACTAGCCAGAGCATTTTCATATGCAACGTATTGCTTAATTGGTGAAAGGTCCAACAACGAAAGGAAGACTCTTTTGTCGATTCTCACTTTCTCTGATTTTATTTTAACAAAAAAGTCATTCATAAAGCTTTTGAAATGGAGGAGGATTGCTCGCTTTCTTAGGCAAGTTAATCCATGCTTATATGCTATCAAATTTGCTCAAATACTTGAAAGATTGGCAGATCTATTGTCCAGCCTATCTTGTTTTAGATTTTCTGAAAAATAAACAAGTGCTCATGCATTATCAGTAAAAAATTGGCATCTTTCGATTTGTTTACCCAAAAGCCCGTGGCTTTACAGTTGAACTGTCTTTTGATAATGTCCTCCTTTAATTTAAAGCCTGTTTTAAGAAAACGCTCCATAACTTTGAATGCGAGAGGCTGGTACATTTTGTTACGGCGAGTATCCCCCATCAAAATTGCGCAGAATTTCCCTGGTTTTAATACGCGATAAAATTCCTTAGCAACTTTCTCCATCTCGTCTGCAAATTGAAGGATTAAACTATTTTGGTTAGAACACCACCACGACTGTCTCTAATTGCTCCCAACGAGCAATGGTCAATAATATTGATTTTTGACGTTATTTTATAAGGGGTTTTTATATTGCTCCTAAAAGCTTCTAGAAAGCAAGGGTGTAGTATGTATTTACAGAAGCACCTTTCGTAACAATAACACCAAGATCTTTTAATTTTTTAAGGTCACTGTTGATAGTAGCTCGGGGGGTTCCCTTTAATATTTTTAAACAATCTGATGCCGCCAAGCGTCCTTTTATTAGAAGAACATCAATAATCTTTATTTGTCTATCATTTATGTCTTGGTAAGTTTCACCTAATAATATAGCCTCAAAACTATTAACGGTATTTCTAAAGAGAGGCGAGGGTAGCCCCCACTCGGTCATTTTTTTAACAACGATATCAATTCCCCTACCATACTCTTCAAGATACTTCATATCCTTAAGCCTTGCAGCAATCATTGAGTTGCGACTAAACTGTGCCTCCTTGAGATTGTCTACGGTTACCCCAGGAGGAAGAGAACCAGGGTTAGTAATTTCAACACGGTCCTGAAAAATCCTAATTTGTGTATACGTCTCAATAATCTTGTAATCCCGATGGATAATAGCATTAGCAACAAGCTCGCGAATAGCCTCCTTTGGGTATTCATATTTCTCAACTCTTTTTGTGCCAACAATCACAGATTTTTTTGTGATATTCTTCAATATAAATTTGTATGCCTCATCAATCTGCACATCAAGAGTCCCAATTACATCAACTGAGTCAAGAATCTCCGAAGATGGGTCGCTTCCCTTATAGTGGATACATCTCACTGCATATCTATTGTAAGGGCTCCTTTTTTGAGGAGGGTCTTTTGAAAAGATTAAGTATCCACCAACGGTTGGCTTATATCCACCATCAAACAACGAAACTACTCCGAGATTCTCAAGAACAGCATCATTGATAACATGTTCCGCGCCTCTTTTTACAAGCTCCTCGCTTTGAGTAAGAAGAATTTCGACTTTTTCTGTTGAAATATCATTCCTCTCAGCACCTCGCGCCTCTGAGAGGTCGAACTGAAATTCTTTAGACGTTGCCACATAAGTACGAAATTCATTGTCAGTAATTTTACGACTAGTATTCCCCTCTCTGATGTATGCGCCACTAGGCAAACCAACGGGTTTAAAGTAACAAGGCATGTAGTCTTTCGGACATTCAGGAATATTCACCGCAAGAATTGTTTTGCCATCAATTTCAATTACATGATATTCTGGGCGTAAAATGAAACTCATCTTGTCATTAAAAACTTCAGTAAGCTTAGTTTGCATTTGACCAAGGTTATTGCAACCAGTAATTGCATTCTGTCTCTCGTCTACTCCAAAAACTATCAACCCACCACCTCGTCGATTTGCAAAAGCAGAAATACTTCTCCATATCTCGTTGGGAATATTATCCGTTGCAGTCTTAAATTCAAGGTCTGAAAGCTCGCTGGAAATTTCTAATCCATACTTTATCTTTTTGATAATTTCATCTTTTGTCATGTGTTCAAAGTATACTCCAATCATTTTTAAACACAAAAATTTAGTTGCATTCTTTTTGTATAAACACAGGCCTCACCCCTTTTCTGGGAAAAAATCCACAATTATGTCTTCAATTATTAATCTATCGTTTTCGTCATTCAAGGAGTTGAACATATCATCCTCTCTAGCGCATCCTATGTATTTAATCTTTATATCAAAATCCGAATCAATATCTGCAAGCCCTGAAACCCTGCTTCCAATTGGAATAATATCTATAGTTAAAAAATCTAGACCCTCAAGACAATAATTTTCTCGCAAATATCTAATGTGCGACAATACTATATTTTGTATTTCTTTCAACTCGTAATCCTCTAAACCATGAATTTTAATCATAGGTCTTCTTGGGTTATTCTTGGTCAGTTTTAACAACTTTTCTTCCACGATACTCACTTGAAAATGGTCCAACGACTGGGATATCGTCAGCAATAACAACCTCCGCATTTCCTCCTTCGTCTTCTTCATACCTGACCCTTGATCAAATACAAAAGAAAGTCAACTACTTTAGTCTATATTTCCCTGCCTCAATAAACTCAAGATAATTCTTGTCTCTTAAAAACTGTAACTGCTGTCTTATCTTCGGTTTTATATTTTTGTTTTCTGGATGAATAACGGATAAATCTTTTTCAAAAGCATACACATCTTGCAATGCGAACTCCTTCTTGTTCAATGAATCGATACAATTCATTATGTCTAAAATCCAGCCTTTAGTATCGCTCTTTTTAACTTGTTTTAGGAATACTGTTTTCTGCCATTTTTCTAATACTTCATTTTTGCTAAGTTCCCTGCCATTTTCAATATAAAAAATCCGCCCTGCTTTTGGTATTTTTGAAAACAAAATATTCGAACCAATCCAACCAGCTCGTCTGGCACTTTCAGCAAGTGGTTTTCTTTCTTCAATAATTTCTGAAACAAAAAAGTGTTTTGGAACAACGAAAAAATCATTTACTTTCCAGCCCTCAACCAAATAGCCCATAAAAAAGAAATTTGGTTTTTGCGGTGAATTAATCCTTTTTACCATTTGAGAATACGCACCAGCAGAAACTTTGCTCCCGATTTTTCCCTTCTTTGATTTTAGCTCAAAATCTTCTGCGCATTTTTTACAATAAAAATCAGCTACGGGCTTATTGTTTTCGTAATCAGAAACACCACTACCACAACTCGGGCAATATATTTCATTAAGTACCCACTTCTCGGTCAGAACTCGAGCCTTTTGTGAATTATTTGTATAAGCATCAGCTAACTTTGTTTCAAAGTTTAAGTTCATATATAATTCGAATTACACAATTCGGAAAAGATTCTTCTTGTCAGCCAAAGAAAAAACGTGTTTTGCATAAATAGCGTTTATGTCAAAAACTTTTTGTATCTCAATTACACCATCGCGCGTGGTCATGTAGGAATTGTAACATTTTTACGGCACTTTCTAAAGAGATTTTAGGGCCTTAGTTACCAACAACCCCTCCTAGACTATCTAGCGGGGTTGCGTCATTGATGTGTGTATATGAGCAAAATTGAAATGCCAGTTGGGGCTATGACGAGGGAGGTACAGGCCCCCGTAAGGGTCAAATATTGCCTGTACGCGAGGAAAAGTACGGAAAGTGAGGAGCAACAGGTGCTCTCAATCGACAGCCAGATCAAGGAGATGCTCCAGATGGCAGAGCGGGATTGTTTGGAGATCGTAGAAATCAAAAAGGAATCGCACTCTGCAAAGGAGGCGGGGCAACGCCCAGTGTTTAACGAAATTGTCGAAGAAATCAAAAGTGGTAAATTTAACGGCATCCTCACGTGGGCACCAGACCGTATATCAAGAAATGCGGGAGACTTGGGTAGAATCGTGGACTTGATGGACTCAGGGAAACTTCACGAGATACGTACCTATGGGCAGAAGTTTAGCAACAACCCAAATGAGAAATTCTTACTGATGATTCTGGGTTCACAAGCAAAACTTGAGAATGACAATAAGGTGGTCAACGTGAAGCGCGGACTGAGAGCAAGATGTGAGATGGGGCTCTGGCCGTGCACTGCCCCGACAGGGTACCTCAACAGTACGAACACTGAAAGGAGCTGCCATGTGGATGTCGACTCCGAAAGGGCCCCAGTGATCAGAAAAATGTTTGAGAAAGTGGCATATGAGGGATACAGTGGTCGAAAGGCGCATTCGTGGCTAAAGGATGAAATGAAATTTAAAACACACAGAGGAAGAGCTCTCAACGTGGGAAACATTTATTTAATACTGAAAAATACTTTCTACTACGGAACCTTTGAGTATCCCAAAAAAGGTGGGCGATGGTATCAGGGTAAACATACACCAATTATCACCAAAGAACTTTTCGATAAAGTTCAGGAAAGTCTCGTTGGTTATTCCACAAACAACGCAAGTAAAGAATTCGCATTCACAAAACTACTAACCTGCGGACTATGCGGATCAGGTATCACAGCAGATGAGAAATTTAAGAAACAACAAAACGGAACGGTGCATAGATATGTTTACTATGGATGCTGCCGATTCAGAGACAAAAACTGTAAATCAGGATATATGCGAGAAGAGGATTTGATTGAGCAACTTGCAGACCTTATGAACGAAATTCACCTCGACGAGATCGGAATGAAAGAAAAAATAAAAGAAGAAATCGAACGTCACAAAAAATTCGAATCAGGACTCCTTGGCATAAAAAGTACAACAGTAAAAATAGCCGACATCGACATCCGAAACTATGCCAAGTATATCCTGCGAGATGGAACAATCGCGGAAAAACGAGAACTACTCACCTGCCTAAGGAGTAAGATAACGATGGCAGAGAAACAGATCAAAATTGTTTAGCGAAAAATAATGAGTACTTGCCATATAATTGTAAATAAATTCGTATTTTAAGAAAAAGCTCCGTACCTTTCGATACGGAGCCAAGTGAGGATTACCTCCAAAACTGCCTGAGGGAATAATCTTTGAGTGCCGATACTTCGCAATCCTCGGCAGTTCTGCGGGCATACAGCAAGGGAATAGGTAAACTAGTACCGCCCAACCCATCATTGTAACCAAGTCTCCATGCAAGATACTGAAAATTGTTATGGTCTCTATCAATCCCAATCGCAATTTCCCTATTGCTCATTGCCGTACGCTTCCCCCAGACATAATAAAACGCAGTCTCGTATAGGGCCTTAGCAGTCGGATGCATGATTTGTGTCTGAAAGAACCTCTCAATGGCACACTTGATAAGGCAAGCTCGCACAGGGTTCGAATCCTGTAATGATTCTATGTTCTGCGCAATATAAAACGACTTTTTACCCACATAACCCTCATGAGCATGTGATGCAGAATAAAAAGGCATTTGTCTAACCACGCACGGAAGTGCCACGTCTAGTGCGATACCTATAAGTTGATCTTTTTTAATTGTTACATCAAAAAAGTCTGTGGATCTCCAAGATGCTCCATATCTTTCCGACAAAAAAGACAGGACTCCGGAAGTAAGCGGGTCCATTTCTACCAGTTCAGTTTTTATCCCATTCGGATCAGTTACGCCCATCAACTCCTGGAGCTCGGTAAAATGCCTTCCAAGCAAAGTCAAAAGATAAGAAACTCGTCCAGAGGTTACATACCGAAGAAACATTTCTGGGAACATGTTCAAACAAGCCCACTCCGTTGGCCCTTGTTGATACCAACGAATTGAACGACTTTTTGCCCAAGGGTCGTTTGAAAGTATTCCTTTTATGACATTAAGAGTTACCTGTGCTCTTCCAACCTGAACAGAATCAATCAAGACGTGTCTTTCAATGCCACTTCTTCCTCTATGAGCACAGAGAAAACTAAGTGCGATTGGATTGTGATTATCATGCAAGCGAGCGATAAAGGTCGCGACGTCCGACACAATATTTGAATCAGATTGAAACCGGTTATCAAGATGTGCCTTGAACCCAATGAGAATGTACGGTAGCAAGGAAAATGCTATTTTCTCTGCCACTCCCTTTGTCCTCAGATTATTAGGGAGAGCCATCATAATCTGCCTCCCTCGCAAGACTTCCTGTCTCGATGGCATTTGCCCACAGAGGCAGTAAATAATTGCTGACATAAGATTCTCCCACCTGCTTGATCGTTCAATACCAAGAGAATCAATACTGTCTACATTCAGAGAGGTCATCATTCCCCGAACATGATTCGGGAGTGAAATATTCTGAAGATTAATAGCCACCAATTCCATAACCCCAAGCCTTGTTCCATCTATTACCATCTTAGGCTTGTTATCGTGCGACACATCATAATAGACGATGTTGTACATTTTGTACTCCTTTCTTTGATTTTAAGGTGCAATAGTCTATTAATCTTATACCAGAAAAGAAGTACGTTGTAAATAAAAAGGGTGCCACTTCTGTTGACACCCTTTTAATTCTTAAATCTCCTAGACTCTATACGCGAAGCAATTTTGAAGACATCAGGAGGATATCGTCTGTCTGACTTACGCATTCGATGGATGATGTACTCAACTGCTCATCACAATCAAATATCTGCCCTGACATTCCTGCAATAAAAGCTTCTACGCACGCTCTGACTTCTTGATGATACCCACCCTCAAGCACAGCAAAAGTTGGCTTCCCCATAGAAGATATTAATCTACCGGCCTCATAATACCCACGCTTAGAGTAATTAAGACTGAGAAGCTTGTCTTTGAAGTAACCGTCAAATCCTGCTGAAACAGCTACGTGATCTGGATTAAAAGACTGAACACTTTCAATGATGAATTTTAGAGATTTCAAAAAAACATCATCTCCAGAGCCGGTCGGAACAGGCACGTTGATAACTTTCTTAAAGCTGGGACCCTTCCCAATGTCAGTTACCTTCCCCGAATATGGGTATGTATCTCTCTGGTGAATTGAAGAGAACAATACCCTTTCTTCCTTGCAAAAGATTGATTGCGTGCCATTTCCATGATGCCCATCAATGTCAATTACGCACACCTTTTTCCCTTGCTGCAATAGATAGGTTGTTGCAATCGCAATATTATTAAAGAAACAAAACCCCTCGGCCCTTTCTTTAAAAGCGTGGTGGCCGGGTGGCCGGGTTATTGCGAACTCATTGTTTTTTGCTGCCAGGATTGACAGATATGCTGAAACCAACATTGCATCAAAGCTTGCGGGATTCAATAAAACTTCAGCAAGGGTACTTTTTGATTTACATGCACCTTTTATCTTTTGGACGTAGCGTGTCGAATGCACAAACTCAATATATTGATCAATTAAAGCCTTTATTCCCACGAGTTGCTGGCTCAAAACTGTCTCTGGAAAATCCTCGATCCTGTATGACCCCTCCCCGTCCGTGTCAACATTATGCCTCGTCGTTGCTTGATTATGTAGAATCTTCATGAATTAACTCCTCTTTGTTCGTTTGTGTGAAAGACCGTAACCCTTTTACTTTATACACTAAAGTGCGGTGTTTGTATATACTACTTATGTCACCAACACTTCTGTAAAGGTCTCATCTTTGCTGACTGACTATAAAAGGAAGCTCATGGTTTTCTCTTTTATTAGATCAAAATTCCCATATTTGTGGTCACTACCCTCAGTTTCTATCAACTCAATATTTGGTTTATTAACCTGAGAAAAAAACATTTTTAAATCCTCAAACGAGGTGATGGGGTCATTAGAGTTTTGTATAATAATAGTGGGCACATCATAATCTTGGACCCATTGTGTGAGATTAAAATTTTTTTCTTTAGCCCAATTCACAGGAAATCCAACAAAGACACATCGCCTTGGATGAATCAGTCCTTTATGCACACCGTAAATAAGAAGCATGGCTCCAGCCGATTTTGCAAAAATCACACAATCCTTATCTTTTACATTCATAGACAACTTTTTAAGCTCGCTCTCGAAATCGATAGTACCTTGTTCGGTGCCCCAATGCGAGTAGTCCTGTTTATATATTTCTTGAAAAGAACCAGCGAAAGCGTCGCTGGCTGCAGTGGCCCACTCTTTATTTGATTCACTATTACCTGGCAAAATTACTAATCTCATTAGATTAACTATATCATAAAAAAGAGGCGACCATGTTAGTGGTCGCCTCAGTGTTTTTACTGCAACGCTCATTAAAGCAGCGCCTTTGCTGACTTCAGGATACCTTCGGCATCAAGACCATAATGTCTCACCAAATCATGCAGATGTCCAGTTGTGCCTAGATCAAACCCGACCCCTTCAATTCTGGACGGGGTTCGAACAGGAGAGCGCATAACAGCAGAACTCACATTTGACTGCAAGAACTGAGATGACCCATTATAAACCGTGAGAACTGGCTTTCCTGCTGAAAGTTCAGCTACAAAAAATTCAGAAAGTGACCGATGGTCTACAATGTTAATTACGCGTGCAGAAATACCCTGTATCGAGAGCTCTTCTGCGGCGCGCAAGCAATCCCCGACAGGAAAACCTGATGACACTATTACTATGTCAGGATTTTCCATGTCACCAAAGAGGCGGTAAAAACTGGTGCACTTTGAGTTTGAAGGACTGCGCTTATGAACCGCTACAGGACCAGAATGGATTCTAATATAAACAACACCTCGACTTTCTCCGATTGCCCAATTAAGGCAGTTAAAGAGATCGACTGAATCCCACGGCTCGAGAAACGTTACCTTCGGCATTGCCATGATAGCGCCTGGCTGACTTGAACTCTGATGAGTGCTGCCATTTCGAGCATTTGTTAGCCCTGAATAATCTCCGAGAATAACGGCACTGCCTCCTCCATGCGCCATAGCGTGCAATTGATCCAAGCCCCGATACATGAATGCATCAAAACTGTTCACAATTATCCGCGACGAAGGCATGGAAAGAGAGATGCCGTGCGAGTAAGCCATGAGGTGCTGTTCCCTAAGCCCAACATTGTCGTAAAGCAGAAAATCTCGCAAGCCGAGCTCGTCAACAAAATCTTTCCTCGTAACATCCGCTGTTAGAAAAAAGATTGGGAACTTCTTCGGCAGAATTAGAGACTTGAGCCCTTGAAAATACTTACCTTGCCACTTACTGAGACAGCCTTCATTTGAAGAAGGCTCAATGCCGAGACTCAATTTCTTGAATACTGCGGATACAGGATCAACACTGCTACTCTGACAATCAGGATTGCTTGGTTCCACCTCAAATACTTGGTTCATTCGAGAAAGCTCTATATTGGCAACATTGATTCCTTGAGTAATAGTATCTTTCGAACACACACTAACAGTATGAAATCCACTGAAATGTGCTTCCGCCCCATCAAGCCCTTTCCCTTTTATCGTCGAAGCGATGATGAGTACTGGTTTATTGTTGACCAGGTTCTCGACTGCTTTCGAATAAGCACTCTTTATAGCAGCAATATTATGACCATCCGCAAGGATAATCACATTCCATCCATAACCTCTCCAGATTGCTGCGATGTCCGCGTGGTCCGTACTTGATACGGGGTCGGAAAGTTGCTTACCATTAGCATCAAGCACTGCGATGAGATTATTAAGCCCAAGTCTTGAAGCATGACGTGCAGCTTCAGACACATTACCTTCCTGCTCTTCGCCATCGCCTATGAATACAAAGGTTCTGAACGCCTCCCCGTTATGTCGGGCAGCAACAGCTGCCCCTATACCAAAGGATAACGACATGCCGAGTGAACCACTCGGGGTGATGTCGACACCTGGGGTGGCAGTATGATCCTCGTGGCCTTGAAGACGTGAGCCGAAGGTTCGATACGTACTCAATTCCTCTTTGGAGATGAACCCAATTTCAGAAAAGATTGAGTACCGGACGGGGCCAAGATGCCCTCTAATCAGAACTCTGTCTCGCCTACTGTCTTGAGCGTCGGTTGGGTTATAACGAAGTATTCCTCCGAAATAGAGAGTTGTTAGAAGCTCTACGGCTCCTGAACTCCCGCCAATATGCCCATTACCAGCAGTGAGGCAAACTTCGAAGACACTTTTTCTAATCTTTGCCGACAGAACCACAAGATTTTCATCCTGTAGATTGAACGGCGCACGCAAAGAACTATTCTTCATTGGTACGAACATGATATTCTCCTTTTCTATATGATTTGATTTGACAAATAACTCTGCATACAAAATACCACATTATTTCTAATAAGTACGGTGGCTACAAAATCGAACCTGCCACAACCTGGATCGCATCCTTGTGATCTCTGAACCATTTACATATCAAAAAATCTTCTCCAGCCATCTTTTCATTAAGGTCCTGTCTCTCAATGTAAAGCCTTCTAAGAAAATCCGTGTTGGTAATGACGTGGAAATAGTACAAATTAATAGCATTGGATTTTTCCTCCTTAGATAAAGGAATCTTTTTGAAGCAGTACCTAGACCATTTTGCGAATACCTCTGCATTTAGATTCATATCCTCTTGCGCTGGGTCAAACATCGTGAACGTAATACTCCTCATTACGTCAACAGAAGTGATATATTCAAGTGATTTCTCCCAATCTAAAACCCAAACAATACCATCTTCATCTCTCAGAAGATTCTGCATCAAAAAATCTCCGTGTATTAGACTTTTCGGAATTTTCAAATTTAGAATATCCGATTTAAGTTTGTTTACTTCATTCACTAGGAATTTAACATATTCAAGATCTCTTGGTGCATGATTCCTTCCATCACTCGCTATTACCTTCAGGAGTTCTGTTGATTCAGACTCGAACCTTGAAAGATGAAGGTGGAAATCATAAAAATTATTCCAGTCTGAATTTGACGCAGTAAGCTTAGTCTCGATGTCGCACAAAACATCAAAAAAGGACTGAGCTTCCTCATCTGTCTCTTTTAAATTTAATACATCAACATACTGGTACAATACAAAAACAGAGCCATTATCAATAAAATAATCCAGCTTTTCTTTTGTCTGAAATATCTGAGGAATACGAATTCTATCTTTAAGTCGCAAGACAGCACTAACTTCACATAGAATTTTATTGATATGAGAAGTGTCGTATCTTTTAAGAAAAAATGTATTCTTTGATGTTTTTACCAAAAAATGATGGTCTTGTGTCGTAAATTTTGAAGCAACAACAGTAAATCTCTCGACCGATTTGATGTCATCGATACCGTAGGCTATTGTGATACACCTCTGAATATCGTTGAGTTTAATATCCATGGTTTTGAATAAAATCAAATGCTTTCTTTTCAGCATCCAAAATAGAATCATAAATACTGCATATCTGTCCGTTTTTAAACAGGTTTAGATCACCAATCAATATTAAATCTTCCACTGTGCAATCAACGAGAACTGGGATATCAATTATGTTGCCTGTGTGAATTGATAGGTACGCCCCTCCGGGGGATGCTATTTTACATATTCCGTCTGCCAATTGGATTTCCGAAACGAGGCCGCAGCGATTAGTCTTTATAGTCTTTACATCCCAAGATGTAACGACTATCTCGATCATTCCTTTTTCAACATATTTCTGAACATTTCTATAAAACTTAGGGTTATTATCATTTTTAAAAACATTCTTTATAAAAATTTTAATACAACCAAAACTGTGCGGTATAGCATTAGTTGCTATCCATTCTGCAAGTCTATGTGATTTAAATAGAACGTTATCTCCGCTCCCAATAAATATTACTTCATTGTTTTTAAAATCAATCTTTTGGAATTCAGTAAATTTTTTAAAAGTAAAGTCATATTTCTCTCTATCTCCTCCAAAAACTATCTCTGGTAAAAGCTTCTGTTTTATGCCAGTCGCAAGAATTACTTTCTCAGTAAGGATAGAGCCTGCTGTTGAAGTAAGCTTAAATAAACCGTTCTCGTTTTTACATATCTCTTTGATATAAAAACCCTTAACCGGAAAAGGGTATTTATTCCTAAAATATGCACGGAGTTCCGTCCCCGTAATTTTACCATCAACTAAAAACCTAAGCTCTGGGGAGCACTTTGATTTTGTATTTTCCACAAAAGCATTGTACCTTGAGAGGCATGGGCAAACATCTCCACTCATATCTAAAAGTAAAATATCTTCCTGTGTATATTTCCTCGACCTTACAAGTAAATCGTAGAAAACAGTGCCTGCTGGCCCTGCGCCAATGATTGCCACTTTTGTTACGTTTGTGATGAGTAATATAGCATCCACTCCTACAGGCCAAGCAGGCATATCGACTTTTGGATATCTTAGCTAGTATATATAATCTACTGAATTCTACAACAATTTGTAGAATGATACTATCACGCAAAAACTTAGGAAAAAATATCAATATTTTGCGAGAATATCATCGCCGAGCTGTGGCCGATAACCCTCTCGGTCACACTAGTGGGTCATTGGAAAATGTAGTTTAAATAACAAAAGTTCTCTGTACGAGCGTGGTCGAGGTTTCGACACTCAAAAAACATGCCCTCCTTAATTTTTAGTTAAATTTAGTTCTCAGCTCTAATGCTCTCTCCATAATCCTGTCACCTATACTCCCCCAGTCAAAATACTGCTTGTATTCGTTGGGGTCAACAAGTTTAATTTCTGTTATTGAGTCTGCTGGGTCAGACACGAAAGGCCCGTGTGGTTGCACAGAGCACACATAGCGAAGCTGATAATAAAAACTATCATCGCGGGTATCAATAACTTTCTGATACCCAATTGGTAGAGCTGACAACACTTCCATATTTGATTCTTCTTGTATTTCTCGTATCAGTGTTTGTTCAAACGTTTCCCCTTTTTCAATCGTACCACCAATTAAGCCCCATGTTTTCTTTTTACCGTTGTATCCTATTACTAGTTTGTTGTCATGAAAACAAACCCCGTACGTTTGAGTGCATTTACTAGAATCTAAATCATCAAAAGAATCCTCATCCGCATATTCAAAAATATACTCAACACCCGCGTGCCCTTTGTAGTTGTTTATAATATTCATTAGGATGATTATACACTACCCACCAAACGTCATTAAATTGGAGCTTTCGTAGTGACGAACAGCGCGATTGAATATTTTAATAGAGAGAACCAACCAAATGACGGTAAAGACAGCGACAATTGCGAGCTTGCCCATTGAGATATCCTTTACTATTTCCACGGGGATAGTGCCCACAAGGAGAGCTGGGATGACGAACATGAAGAATGCGCGCAGTGCTCCCTGAAAGGCTCCCCCGTGAAAGAGTGAGGGGGTGAGAAATAATGTAAAGAGTCCATCCACCACAAAGGCTGCATCTGTGAATAAAAAGCTTACTGAATAAATAACTACTGTTACTGAAAAAAATATTATTGTTGCAAGTGCAACAAGTAACATGATTAGTAAAATTTGCACCATGCTCGCATGCATCAAAATCCCGTAGATTAGCAAGCAGATAACACCAAACACTAGATCCCCAATCCCTGAGGGGGTAAATGATGAGGTAGAGACCCTCATTAAAATATTTTTAGGTGAAAGCATGAAACGATCAAACGATCCGCTTGAAACATAGTCAGGTAATTTTTTAATTCCACCAGCAAAGGAAAATACGAGTCCGTAGCAAATTGCGGTAAACCCCTGAAGTCCTATAATATCTGCAGCCGTCCACCCTCCAATAATTCCAACTGCTTGTATAAAATAAACCCAAAGGATAATGAAAGCAATGTTATTAATTGCCATCCCAATAATATTCATCAAAAAACTCGTTCGCAATTCAGCACTGCTTTGAATATTTTTCTTGATCGCGTAAAGCGCAAAATGAAGTTCTTGCATCATAATATTATCCTCCGTTCACGGAGACATTTTTTACAGCCCTTGAGAACATAAAATATATAATTCCCCCGAGCACCACAATCCAGAATAATTGGATACTAATTAATTTGTACCAAATCGTCGTCCACGATTCATAAACTGTGTGTGTGACAAAAACAGACGCACCAAACGGACTATAAAGGGCAATCTTGTACATGAAATCCGGGAAAAGCGCCACAGGCAAGTAGGATCCCCCGAGAATCATCACTGCTTTATCTACTATCCAAAATATGGGGAGGACATCCTCAATCCAAAAAGAAAGCAGTCCAACAATCGTATAGATAAAAAGAGTAACAATTATTGCGCCAATAAATGTAACGAGTAGCGTTGGGAGGAATAAAGGGATTTTCATAGTTTGCGGAATCCCCACCGTCATAGCAAGCGTAACTGCTCCGAGTATTGTCGTAACAATGAATGGATAGACCCCTGCCCCTATCTGCCACCATGCACGATAGGATAAATAAGTTATTGGCTTACTTAGTAAAACTTCAATTTGCCCTGATGTAATGTCCTGCATGATTGCACGCGATATACGACTTGAACTAAGTGTAATAAATGAAAAATAGAAAAACATACTCCACGCCACCATGGCAAACGTCGTTCCTTTTATCGTTCCATCATTCAAGCTAAAGACATACGCATACAAAAGTAACAAAACACCACACCTCGCTACAATGGTAGCAGTGTCAGCAAAAAGACGCGCCGGATATTGCATACGGTCCTTTACAAGTGTCCTGATTATTTTTCTAGCGAGCCGAATCTCTTTCATATATGTGCCTAATGGTTGTTTCTAGTTCAGTGTTGTACACATCAATGTCCTCGACAACAAACAGCTCAAGAAGTCTCTTTAGTGAATCCTGAACGCTTAATTTGTTAATATCAACAATTACTGTTATTTTCTCACTACTTTTTAAAAAATACGTAGCGCCCTCGAGGAGTGATGGGAAGTTCTTGAAGCTTGTTTTTGGAATAAGGTCAATATATTTTTCATAGGCGAAGGCGCGAGAAAGCTCATTTGTTGGGAGGTCGTTAATAATTGTACCGTGGTTAATGACAATGGTTCTGTCGCAGAGTGACTCAATGTCCCCCACATCATGCGACGTGAGAAATATTGTCACTTTTTCCTCCTTATTTATTTTTATAAGCAAATCACGCAAAGCCTTTTTTGCAACAACATCTAAACCAATAGTAGGCTCATCGAGAAAAATGATTTCTGGGCGATGGATTAGCGCTGCCGCTACCTCGGCTCGCATCCTCTGACCGAGAGAGAGCTTTCGCACTGGCTGATCAATGAAGGCAGACAGGTCAAATAGCTCCACAAGCTCGCTTATGCGAGATTTGATATCTGCGTCTGACATCCCATACATGACACCAAAAAACTCAAGTGAGTCGGTAAGTGGGAGGTTTGGCAAAAGCTGTGAACGTTGCCCAAATACCGTGCCTATGCGGTACGCGAGCTTCTTTCTGTCTTTTGATGGATCGAGTCCGAGTACACTAATAGTGCCGGCGGTTGGAAACAGAATGCCAGTTAGCATTTTGATAGTAGTGGACTTCCCTGCCCCGTTTGGCCCAATGAATGCTATACGCTCGCCAGCCTTTACAGAAAAAGAAACCTCCTTTACGGCAGTGATTTCTCTCTTCTCCGGAGAAAAAAGGTTTTTCACCCAGCCCGCAGTCGCACTCCTTACAGGAAACGTAAAGGTCTTTGATAAGTTGGTAACTATGATTGAATTATCACTCATTTTTAAACTATACCAGGAAAAACCAAATGCAAATAATATCAATATTTCGTTGATATTATAACCGAGCTGATTGAGTACCCATTTAATTAGGCCCGTGGGTACTCTTGAGAAATATAGTTTAAATACCATAAGTTCCATGTATCAGCGGGGTGCTGTTTTGGACTCTCAAAAAACCCTTATTTTACAGACCTCGGTCGGTCTCATATGCCTGTGCGGGCGCTTAGAATCTAACCCTCTCGGTCACACTAGGGGGTTACATTGAAAAAGCGCAATTTGGAATAATGCGCTTCCTGCGTATCTCTGTGCTTCCTAATCTTTTGAACCAAGCCCAATGCTGTGTATTGCAGTATACATGTGTACATGGAATATCAATACAAAAACATACCCTACGACAGCACCGAGAATGTTCAGTATTATGTCATCAACATCGAAAATTCCTGCGCTCAGCAAAACTTGCATACACTCAATGGCAAAACTGAGAGAGAAAGCGAAAATGAAAACATGCTTTAAGGAAGACCGTTGTTTGTAGAGAATGGGCACAAAAAAACCAAGCGGAATAAAAGAAACAATATTGCCTCCAATATTATAAATGGCTACTGTCCATGTCGGTTGTCCCATCAAGTACGACACAATCGTTTTGAATGGTACATAGTTTCCATCCGCAACATCAAACACCATGGATGAGGGATACTTAAATGCAATTACTTTAATGAGTAGTATGAGATATGCAATAAATAGACCGACGATGAAATATTCCTTTTTCATTTATTATCTGTCTATACTTATTGGATATTCTCAAAAAAACTTAGATTACTTTCGTAACTCAAAATATGTCCGCTGTTGGTAATTACGACCTGTATAAAGGGAAACATCAATGAGCTCAGACCTTTCGATGGGCGGTATCTTTCGTTTTCCCAACGCAATACATGGTTCTGCCCCACATAACGTAGGTCGTTGTCTGCATTTTCAATATTTTCTTTACCGATGAGGTGTGTAAATTTATATAAAGAGTCGCTACTTTTATCAATTTTGTTGAACGTTTCCACGCCAAGAATTTCAGACAAACAATATCTTACTCTCGTTTCAACTCCTTTATTTATTGTTTCTTGGATTATCTTGGGGTCGCTTGAAAATTCAAGAAACGTGTACAGCGCTCTTTGTTGACCATTAACAACCTTTGCATCATCAGCAGTCATTTGATCGACAGGGATTCTGTTGGGGTCGTCAATTTGGCGCATGCTCACCACATCGTTTGTTTTAAAGTTAATTTCGTATTCGTTAATTTTTCGTGCCAATACATCATCGTCTTGGAACATCCCCACTTCCCCTTCTACGGTTGAGACAAACCCATTCCCCACCCATGTTCCTATGCCAAAATTTTCATAGGTTGTATTTAGATTAATTGTTTTAAAATTTAACAACAATGCTTGTTTGCCAAAATTCTGACAATCGTCAATTTTCTCCGCAAAGCTTCTCAAAGTATTAAAGTTTTTGAGTTCTTGTTCTTCCTGAGGACTTTTAGTCAGAGATAAAGTTTCTTGCCAGTTTTCTTTTATTTTTTGTTTATTAAAAACAAAGAAACATACAGCTCCCACTAAGACGAGCGCGACGATTATAAAAATTAGTATTTTTTTAAATTTTGTCATTTCTTAAGGTAACGGTAAAGTTAGTTGTCGCACTTTCTTGTTCATTGTCTTCATCGCATTCGACTGGGCATCCGGATTCTGAACAGTCTGCGAAGAATCAAAGACGGAGATGGTTATGGAATTTTTAGTATGAGTTTGCACGGGGGCCATTTGAAAGTCTGACGTGCCAGAGTGATACGTTTCATTGTCCGAAAGCTGCGAACCGGACACCAGCACCACGCCATCTTGGTCGAGGGTGTAAATATAGATGGCTTGAGTACCAAGATACAGAGCAGCATTTCTTCCTTCCGATGCGAGGTAGTATTCTCTCTCCGCAGAAATAGGAGTGACTTTACCCGTTTGGGAATCTATTATTTCGTTGATTGAGCTTCCACTACTGGGCTGTGATACAAGAATATGTCGCTTCCCAATGGCATCGAGCCATAGGCCCGAGTAGTAATCTTTATCTCCTCCAGGATTTGCTGCGAGCAAAAATGTAACGAGGTCGTCTTTTATTTTCTGCTCTACAGGAGTATATGTCCGGCGGTTATCATCACCTGTCTTAATGAAGTGTGGAGTAACACCTTGCATATCGGCTTGCAACTGCATGAGTGCGGTCTGACCGACAGGCGAAGTAGCGGGCGGGTGGAATTTCAACTTCCAATCTGCAAAAGCAAAAAGACCAATGACCCCCATAAAAATTAGAGCTACGATTCCAATGGAAAAGATCTTACCTTTAAAATTTTGTTTTGTTAAATTGCTCATGGTTTGATATTAAATTATTCAGTAGCAATACTGATACCTTTGCATGAATTTCCACATTTATTTATTTCTTCAAAAATATCGTCTATACCCGGCTCCTTTGTATTAATAATTTTCCCGTTTTTCAAGATAAGCGTTATCTCAAGAGCATGAGTTTGCATTATCTTTTTCACTTGACCACTATGTAGAATTCCGACTGCTTCTTCCCATGACAAAATACTGATATTGCTCGAGTCAGAAGGTGGGAGAAAAAAGAAACGTGAAGGCTGAAATTTTGCAGTACCCTCTGCAATATGATTGCGCCAATATATTCCTGCCACAGCTAAAAGGATAAAAGCCACTCCACCAATAACTAAGGCCTTGGTTCCGAAAATTAAAATTCTTTTGTATTTGCTCATCCTTTCATTATACCCTCAAATCACTCAAACCTTACAGTAGAAATTATTTTATAGAAATCACTTCTGGGCGCTAGAGTTGGGCTATCGTATTGCACTCCAAATTGATATAAATAACCTTTTTTTTCAAAAATAACGCCGTCAAACGTAAACAGGCCTTCGCCTTTATATGCTACGGAATCAATACCGAGAAATTTTATAGGCGCGTAAACATTACGGTCAAAAATCCTTTGTGCACGATCTCCGAACCACTGAGTAACATCTCCCGTAAAATTATTTGCGACGGATCTGCTTAAACTAATGCCCTGTCCGGGTTCAATATCTACATTTCTACGGTCCTCAGGAATGACATAATCAAAGTCAGGGTTCATCTTCTTTGCATACTCTCTGTTGTGTAGAGTGTCCTCCATAATCAAAATTGAAACACTTGCGCCAATGGCTGGAGTGGTCGTCTCTTCTACTTCCACGACTAAATAATTCGGAGGATACTTTAAAGTAACTCCCAATTTTTGAGAAGTATAACTTTTCCATTTAGGTATTTGACTTTCATCAATAGGACGCGCTGGAAGCATCGTTTTGATATCCTCGACACTCAGCGGTTGAGCGGTCTGAACTTCCGCCCCTGCCGAAACAATACTACTTATTATTGGTTGCGGAGGTACTATATATGGCGGCGGAATACCTACGCCCATTTGTGAGCGAGTGCTACTCGCAAGAATAACAAAAAAAGTTATGAGGGCAAGCAAGGCCACACCGACAGCACCAATTATATATTTTACACTGATAATCTTTCTCAAAAGAAACAATCTTGGGTTAAGCTCTAGTACAACAAAAAGAATGTTAAAAATTATGAGAAAATTGAGAGCGACAGAAAAATAGAACTGTAAAGATCGAAATGATACAGGGTACTCCTGCGGGGTTCCCAATCCAATACGATTAGGCCACCACCATTCTGGAGGACTAAGTTGTGAGTAATCTTGAACGACAAACGAAATCGGCCAGCCTAATTTTATCCCGCTTAATTCCTCTTGATTATGAGCGGTGCCTCTCGTCCAAAACAAAGAGCTGGAGGTAAAAATAACACTCAGTAATAGTATCGCAAACCCCTTTTCTTTGAGAAATTTAATCATCTGAAATATAATCTTATTAAAGCCCCATTGGATATATTTGTATTGGAATACCAGTGGGTAGTCCATACACACTTGGTCCAGGGACTATTGTTCCATCGGGGCGAATCAGCTCTCCTGCTTTGACAGCTCTCCCTGACAGATACTTTGTATTCTTGTCCCTTACCTCTGTGCCATACGTCCCAATCTCGAAAGAGACAACGTCTGCGCCATCGATTTTGCTCCCTTTGTAATACACAAAGTTTTTATCTTTTGCATACTCAATATTCATTACCTTAAACAAACTAGGAACTGCGCCTTCGATTTTCAATCCCGAATAATACACCGATGTTGAATCTTTAGTATACCAACCATCAATAACCTCAAATGTTTTCGGATTTGCTCCTTCGATTTTTGAGCCGTCATAGTTAAAATAATACACAAAGTTTTTGTCTTTGGCATAACAGCCATTCTCAAACATCGTAAACGAACTCGGGTCAGAAACATCCATGAGGGTCATCTTGCCGTCATACATTACCCTAAATACTTTTGAAGCATCTTTCGCATACCCGCAAGTAAATATCGCAAGGGACGAAGGATTGACACCTTCAAGTTTTACTCCTCGATGGTACACAGAATTTTTATCCTTGCTATACATACTGTCGACAACTTCAAAAGAAGCTGCATCCACATTATTTATTTTGTCCTTCAGATAGAAAGCTGAGTTACTGTCTTTCGAATAAACCTGCTCAAGTGCCACAAACGATGAGGGAATTGCACCAGGGATAACTTCGCCATAATAATACGCAAAATTTTTATCGCGCGCATAACTATATTTTACAAACTGAAAAGTTTCAGAATCTGCATTTTTGATGAGGGGCATTGACCCTACCGCGCCACCCTCATCAGAATAGACTGATTTCCATACTGAATTTTTGTCCTTTAAATAGCCTCCGCTCAGATACTTAAATGTTGCAGGGTCTGCATTATTAACGACGGCACCTTCACCGTAATACACGGCATTTTTATCTTTAAAATACCCATCGGAAACAATTTCAAAAGTACTTGCATCAATCCACAAAAGTTTTTTTGCTATAGAACCGTATACAAAATTTTTGTCGTGTGCAAATACTCCATACCCGATTAACTTAAACGTAATGGGATCAGCGCCTTCTACGCGTACCCCTTGATAGAACAACGAGCTTTTGTCTTTTGTATATCCACTCGGATAAGCGGGTGCTCCCCCTTCTGGATATGTCTGGTATACGATTTCAAACGTGCTCGGGTCAGCACCTTCTAATTTCTTTTGCTGGTAATACACTGCGTTGGAATCTTTCGCATAATTCTCGTCGAGAATCTTAAATGTTTCGCCGTTTGAATTTTCTATTTTTTTACCCTGTTGTTGCATTAGATACACAAAATTTTTATCATGCGCATATCCATATTTCAAAAACTTAAATGTCTTGGCATTTGAACCTTCCATTTTCTTCCCCTGGAAATAGACTGAATTTTTGTCCTTCATGTATCCGTTGCCAAGGATTATAAGCGTGTTGGGGTCAGCATCAACAACTTTCTCTCCGAATCGATAAAGAGAATTTCTATCTCGCGCGTAGGTAAGGGTGGGGTTCTGTTTTGGGTCAAGCGAGTCCTCAAGATAATCTGTTGAGATTATCTCAAACGTACTCAAATCAACACCCTCAAGGAGAACGGGCTCCGGCTCTGATTGTCTATAAGTAGGCAGCGAGGAGCTCGAAAAGCGTCCGTTTATCATCACGGGGGAAATCATAGTAGGTAGTACCATTTCACGCATCCCATCGTAATACACAGATAAACCATCCGTCGTATATGCCTTGCACATGCTGTAAAAATAATCATTGGTGTCCTTGCTTTCATACGCCACCTCGGGGCAATCTTTTGCTTTTATATATCGGATTTTATCGTTAGTACCTGCAACAAATGTTATGGTGTTACTTTTTTCAACTGACTTGCTATACACAAAAATACCCCCGACAATAATGCCCGCACCTAAAACTGCTACCACGGTTAATTTGTGTGAAAAATTTTTTACCATTTTTATTTTACTGCGTTGGAACTACAATAAACCGAACAAAATAGTCAGGCATACCTTCCACTTTACTTTTTACAGTCAAATCCACTTCTCCAATGCCGTCAAATTCATTGTAGTAAGACCAACATGATGGAGTGGCTTCAAAAGCTTGCCCCGGGAGTCCTCCATTGGAAATATACCCCGAGGTTGCATTGCCACTAATTGTTTTGAATTGCAGATTATGCTCTTTGTCCGGGTAAACATCCTTAGGAATATTGATAAACAAACGAGTTGTTTCTCTTACTGTCTGCGTCGAGCCGTTGGGAATTGAGGGGCAGGCCGGTGGCTCCTGGTTAATGGTTGAAGTTGCAACAGCAATAGGGTTGGCACTCAACACATTGATTATGTCATCTACCTCCGCATTAGTATGTGGCAATGGGCGACCAAGTCGGGCAGCGATGTTTTGCAATAGCTGGTTCATTCCATTGGGAGTAACTGAGCCTTCTGCACTACTTACTCTTGTTGTACTTTTGGGAGTAAACGTAAGTTGCCCATCTTTAAAGATATAGACCGCACCATCGTTCTCCGCGACACAATTAAAATCAGAGGCGTTAAGACCTGGATACGCTTCCATAAACATAAACGGTTCAAATCCCTCAATGGGCTGGCCCTTCTTTTTGATAACACTATTCTGAAGAGTTTCACTGAAATAAGCCGTGACTGGAGCACCCACCTTGCTTCCAAATGAACGACAACCATTGCTTTCTGAACGAAACGTATACCAGCTCGCAACTGCTACTGTTAAAACAATGGCAACAATTCCAAGGGCAAAGATTTTTTTAGATTTACTCACTATTGTATTATACCTTTTATATCGATAACTTCAGAGAAAACTCCTCTTAATCACAACAGAGGGATCCTTGAAAAATATGACTGGAATAACAAAAGTTCGATGTACTAGCGGGGTGCTGTTTTCGATCTTCAAAAAACCTATATTTTACAGACCTCGGTCGGTCTCATATGCCTGTGCTGGCTCTAAGAATCTAACCCTCTCGGCCACACTAGAGGGGTCATTGGAAAACATAGTTTAAATACCATAAGTTCGATGTACTAGCGGGGTGCCTTTTCCGACCCTCAAAAAACCCTTATTTTATGGACCTCGGTCGGTCTCATATGCCTGTGCGGGCGCTAAGAATCCAACCCTCTCGGTCACACTAGAGAGGTGGTCCTGAAAAACCCTTATTACTATTGGATATTTTAGCAATGCCAAATATAAACAAATTAGCTTTCCGCAAACTCCTTGCACTAAAAGTGCTAATCTAATATAATCTCATATATATAGTATATTAGATTCACTATGAACCACTTCAATAAACGCATTGCAAATATCCCACAAAATATCTGGTCACTCATTAACCAAATTGATGAGTTGAAAGGTCAGTGGGTTGGTGGAGCAAAGATAAACCCACAAGCACTCGGGCGATTGAGACGCTCTGTTTTAGTGACCTCGACAGGAGCATCGACACGTATTGAAGGCTCTAAGCTTTCTGACGAAGACATTGAGAAAATGATGCGCGGGCTTTCGATGCAAAAATTTGCTGACCGAGATATTCAGGAAGTTCAAGGATATTACGAATTGCTCGAAAACGTATTCAATGCGTGGAACAGTATTCCCCTCTCAGAAAGTACTATCAAACATCTACATCGCGAGCTGCTGAAATATGTCGAGAAAGATAAGTTACACCGTGGAGAATACAAGAGGATTGAAAACAAAGTTGAAATGGTCAATGAGGCTGGGCAGTCTGTCGGAACACTCTTCGACACAACCCCTGCATACCTCACTCCAAAAGAAATGCAGGAGCTCGTAGAGTGGACTCGTGAAGCAGTTCTTCTAAAAGAAACTCATCCCCTGCTCATCATCGGAAACTTCCTCGTTGAATTTTTAAATATCCACCCATTCCAAGATGGCAATGGTAGGCTTTCTCGTGTTCTAACAAATCTACTCCTCTTACAATCTGGATACGCATACACGCCGTATGTATCACATGAAAAATTAGTTGAGGATAATAAAGCAGAATACTATATTGCTCTTCGCAAAAGCCAGAAAACTTTAAAGACTGCGAAAACAGACATCACGCCATGGCTTGAGTTTTTTCTTAATGTTCTACTTAAGCAATCAAAGCAAGCAATTGAGCTACTCTCAAAAGAAAACATAGAAAAGCTCCTTTCTCCAAAACAGCTCTTGGTTTGGAAATATCTTGAGCAAGTAGTCGAGGCAACCCCTGGGGAAATTTCAAAAGCTACCAGTGTGGCCCGTCCCACCGTGTCACAAGCACTCGACACTCTCCTCCGTTTGAAAAAAGTAGAACGTATCGGGCAAGGACGAACGACGCGCTACAAGAAGAAGCAGTAACTCCTACGGTTATGACTAACCAAGAAAAACTCACGATCTACAAGGCACTCTTTCGAGGTCGTACTGATGCATTTCCTAGGCGATGGGAGAAGAATGGTAAAAGTGGATGGACTCCTGCATATTCTTTTGACTGGGATGAATTTAATGGGCACAGAGCAAGAGGTGGCACCATCAAAGACTTCGAGAATAAGACACTACTGCCACTTACTGATGGTGTTTTATTGAGCCACCTACTTGGCAAAGAAACCGCTGGTATGTACCCGATACTCGAGGATAATACTTCGTATTTTATTGCTGCAGATTTTGATGAAGCTGACTGGAAAGCTGACAGCAAAAAACTTGTAGACAAATGTGAGGAGATTGGAATAAAGGCTTACACGGAAATTTCTCGATCAGGCAACGGTTGCCATGTGTGGGCCTTCTTTAATAACAAGTACCCGTGCTGGAAATCACGCGCCATTCTGCTTGAGCTCATACGTAAGATTTTTGGCTATTCTGAATTTGCAAAAGAAATCAGTTTCGACCGATTGTTCCCAAACCAAGATACTATCACTGATGGTGGGTTTGGGAACTTAATCGCACTCCCTCTTCAAGGCGAGCGAGTCGCGCATGGCACATCCCTATTTTGTGATTCCGATACTTTTATAGCACATCCTAATCAGTGGGAATTTTTAAAGACGGTACATAAACACACATCCAAGGAAATTGATTCTGCGTACGATGCTCTATTTTCAAATAGTGGTGTCAGCCCACAACAACCAAATATTTCCTCTCTCAAAATATTACTCGACGGAGCGATACGTATAAAGAAACAAGGACTTCCTTCAGGCGTCAGCACTTTTATAAAAGAAGAGCTCAATCTTTTTAACAAAGAATATGTTGCAAAGAAAAGAATGGGCAAATCTGTATTCGGCACTGAAAAATATTTCAACCTGATAAAGGATAATAATGATGAACTCTCGCTTCCACGTGGTTTTCTCGAAAAACTTACAGACTACCTGGACAAGGAAAATATCACCCACAAAATTACTGAGAATTACAAAAAACATAAATCGGTAAAATTTAAAAGTAATATCACCCTACATAAGGAGCAGGAGAAACTGCTCGTAGCACTCAATAATAAAACGAACGGCATCATCATCTCTCCTCCAGGAAGTGGTAAGACTATCATCGCCCTTGAGTTAACAGCAAAACTTGGTTTACCAACACTCATTCTCGTAAATCGCAACCAATTACTTTCCCAATGGATTGAGCGTGCTGAGCAATTTTTAGGTATCCCCAAAACACAGATTGGCGTGATCTCGGGGGTAAAGAAAAAAGTTGGTAAACAAATAACAATTGCAACGATACAAAGTCTCACGAGATACAAAAACCTATCAGAGTTACAGGATTCTTTTGGTGTGATTATTATCGATGAATGCCATCATCTTCCCGCAAAAACATATCGGGAGCTAATTGGGTCTTTTAAAAGTAAGTACTGTTTCGGACTCACCGCAACGCATGAGCGAAAACATGGGACGGAAAAGATTACTGAGTTTGTAATTGGACCAATTATTGCAGAGGCAAAGGCATCTGATACCGCAAGCAGCAAAACATTCGAGATAACTATTCACCCAACAAAAGTAACCCTTCCGTTTCGCTACAAAACAGACCATTATGAAACAATCGCGAAGGTAATTTCATATGACTCTACGCGAAATGAGCTAGTTGCTAAGGCGATACTCAAAGAAGTTAAGGCCAAAAGAAAAGTGCTGGTACTCACCGAGCGCAAAGAGCACGTCGAAATCCTCAACCTTTACCTGCGCGGAGAAGCGGAAACTATTGCCATCTCGGGAGATGATTCCGCCCGTTCGCGGAAACTTAAACATGACCAAATAAAGGCGGGAAACTTTCAAGTACTACTTGCGACAGGGCAATTACTCGGCGAGGGGTTCGACGTGCACAGTATCGACACCATCGTCCTCGCGTTCCCATTTTCATTTGAAGGAAAACTTGTTCAGTATATTGGGAGGCTTCGTGGCGAAGGGCTAAAATACGTCATTGATTTTCACGACGAAAAAGTAGAATTTCTCGACCGACAGTTTAAAAAGCGACAAAAGTTTTACAAAGAGAAACTTGGGGTAGAATAGCAGCAAAAAACACCACAAATTGGTGTTTTTTGTTTTATTACCTTTCCACTGTGAACCACCTCTCCCGGTCTACCTCGCGAGGTAACCCACTAAGAATACTACCGAACCGCTTTTTATACTCTCACTTTTCCTGAAAACCCTTATAGAATAAGGCCTTTCGGTCTGTCTCACATGCCTGTGCCCCCGCGAGGAATCGAACCTCGAATAACGGCTTAGAAGTCCGCAGTTATATCCATTTAACTACAGGGGCATAAAACCAGTCCATAAAGTTAAAGGTCAAAAGTCTGTAAAGTGGGCACTTGGGGATATTTACTTGTGACTTTACGGACTTTCGAATCAGCAGATTCGCGTCATGGACGTAAACACTTTCAACTAGAATGAACTCTACCACGAGAAATCTCTCTTACAAAGATGGGTCAATCATTGCCACTCCCTCTGTTACAGCCTTTTCAAAAACAGCCGCTTTTTCGTCAAGCCCAGCAACTACCTTTGCAAGACCTTGTTCATTAAACCTTACAACACCTGTACTCTTAGGCAGTGTTGTAAAGAAACTATCACGGTTTATTTCAATTGACATGTACACATTAAACGCAAATGAAGAAAGGAGCCCTAAAAAAAACACAGCAACCACGATTCTCCAATCTCGATACGGCGTAATTTCCAACTTAAGCGCATCAACGCCCTTTGAATTTGTAATTTTTTTTAATTCTGCTTTCCAGTTTATTTGAGAAATGTTTTTCATAAATTAATTGATGAAATTTAGTGCCACTAAAAATGCTTCCATGCGCCACTCGGGGGTGGTCACCACTGGGGCTACCACTTTCCCGTCCACCAAATCCTGGTTTGCTGGGACTGAATCACGTGTTATTCTTACATTTTTCCATTCAATTTTCCCAGGAAAATTTTCAATAAGGACGAGTAGCCGCCCAACATCAGCAAAACTCCCCGTTGCTCGTATGCGAAAATTTAAAAATGGTGCCTTTTTTTCTGTATACCCTTGCTCAAGAGACTCAATGGTTAGTACTGTCCCCGACTGAGGCCCAAGTGCTTCAATTTTTTTTGTAAATGCCACTACTTCATTTTCCTTAAAAAAGTAGTTGGAAAGTTTTTCAATATTTTCACTCTCTTGTCTCAGCGTTGATATTGACGACACCACGCGAGACTCCTTTCCAGAAAGATCATCTAGTCTTTCTGAGACCACCAGGGTTGCCTCTGTTTTATCCTTCATTATGTAGAACAAAAAGGCATATAGGCCACCTGATGCAAGCGTAAAGATGGTCGCGATCCCCAGAAGTGTTAATGTTTTTTTATCAGCTTTCATAGTGGCTAATTTTAACGAGCACGGCGAGATTAAAATCGCCATCCAGCTCTCGTTTTGTATATAGATAATGTTACCATATAATTTATATCACTACATTCTTTTTTCCCAATAAAAGCGGTATCTACCACGGGGCAACCCCCGGCTAAAATGTTGTTCACTTTGTTCACACATTTACCGCCCCAGAGGGGCGGGGTATTCAACCCTTATATTAGCTCCTCGGCTCGGAAGTGCAAAAGATTACTTTTGCACTTCGCTCGCTCTACGTCACTAATCAACAACAAAACGAGAACTGGATAAGAAAATCCTAATCGCTTTGCTCCTTGATTTTGCTTATTTTTTTACTGTTGTTTCCTTTCGTTCAAGGACAATAGAAAAATCTATATCCTTACTTTTAACATAGCTTGAGATCGGAAGTGTAACCCCGGTAAACGTTTGATCCTTTTTTAGCGTCTCAATAAAATCTGCAAGAGCGTCGCGATCAATCGCCGTCCCGGTAAGAACAACTCGCTCCACATTTGTGCTTGAATCATACGTAAACCCATATATCTTTACGTTGTTTTTTCTAAGCTCTAAAATTTTAGAGACTACTGCCGATGGTGCCATGCGCGTACTCGTATCACCCCCTGAAAGCAGAAGTATTTTGCTGTTTATCTCGCGAATCTGCGCGCTTATTTCCTTTTCCTGCTCGCCACGACTATATCTTTTTTCATATATAGATAGCTGCTCTTGAGAATTGTTGTATTTGGAAATTGCGAGCAAGTATGATGGCGCAAGTAAAACCAAACTCGCAAGGACGAGGGACCCGAGTGCAAACATAACTACAACCGCAAGACGGAAACGATAGAGCGCGATTATTTTTTTCTTTTCCTCTGTTGAAAGAATATTGAGCATGGTATGTTATTTTGGTCGCCTAAGCGCAAGTCCAAATGCGGTCGCATAACGAAGCGAGTCGTTGAAACTAATTTCAGGAATATATTCATCCAGTGTATTTATATTTACCATGGTATTCGCAAGTTCCACGGGGACAGTGAGCCCTGAAGCAAGATATCCTGAAAACCCGCTTAGGTTTGAGTCGCCACCACAAAGATATATTTTTTGAATTGGTGCACGTTTTTTACCATAGTCATCCGGATGCTCCTGCCAATATGTTTGGTGTTTACTTATCTCATCACGAAGAATCGAGATCATAGACATAAGCCCCAACGAAATATCATCGTTGGTGCTGTTCCCAGAAATTCCTTTATCATGTTTCATTTTTTCCGCCTCATCGTAAGAAACCTTCAGTTTTTTTGCAATAATATCCGTGAGCGACCCTCCCCCCACGAGCACGGTAGAAGTAAACTGTACTGCCCCTTCAGTAACGATTGCTATTCCTGTGCGCGTTCTGCCAAAATCAACCGTCATAAAAGTATTTTTGTCGCCCGCGGGAACAATGGACCGCGCAATGGAATGCGCTTCGACCTCAAAAGCAAGTGGTGTTATTCCTGAGCCAGAAAACGCCTCAAGATACCCATCAACAAGTGATCTTGCAACAACAGACACACTCACCGTTATACTAGACTCATCTTCTTTCACAATATCGTAATCAAAAATCGCTTCATCTGCTTTTAAAGGCACGTGCTCTTCAAGCGCAAGGTCAATAGACCCCCGAATATCGCTATATTTCATGACAGGAAGGCGCAGATCAAAAAGATATGCCTTCTCTTCGGGAAGTGACACAGAAACAAATTCCAAGTTGTATGCTTTTTTAATATCGGCAAAGATGGCGCGAAGCTCTGTTGGTTTTTTGACCTCTCCGCCCTCAATGACCCCCCGTGGAATTGCGCGCTCACCAAAACGTCCGAGCACAAACCCTTTTCTTTTTTCAACAAGCTCAGCAAAACGCATTGACACATCTGAAATATCCAAACCAACCGCGGGCATTTGCAAAAACTGCGGTGGAGGAAAAAATCTATAGAACTTGCTTCGCTTCATTCTTATAGTGTACCCCCACACCAACTTTTTGTCACGTTATAAAGTCACTATTTTTATTTTGAAACAACACAGATTATAAATGCATCAAAAATTTTTTGTAAAAAGTTGGTGTGGGGGTCAATCATTTAGTCGGTAGTATGGTCACCTTTTCTGTGTTTAATGACTTCGTGAATGATGGGCGAAAAAGAAATAGCGATAATGACGAGCATGATGGGTAAAAGATATTGATCAATATTAGGCACGAGCGCGCCCAAAAAATAGCCGAGGAGTGTCATTCCTGCGCCCCAGAGCACCCCTCCTAAAATATTGTAGGTAAGAAAAGTTTTGTAGCGCATCTGCCCTACACCGGCGAGAATCGGTGTGAAGGTTCGTACAACAGGAATGAAACGTGCAAGGACGATGGCTTTGTTTCCATACTTTGCATAAAAATCTCGCGTGCGTTCTAGATGTTTTTTGTGAAAGAAAAATGAATCCTCGCGTGTAAAAATCTTTGGTCCCACTTTTGACCCAAACCAATATCCAAAGTTGTCGCCAAGGATTGCGGCAATGGGAATAAAAATAATTAGTATCCAAATGTTGAGGAGCCCCTGCGAGGCGAGAAGCCCAGCGGCAAAAAGCAAACTGTCGCCGGGAAAAAAGAAACCGATGAGCACCCCAGACTCTGCAAACACGATGCCCAAAATACCAAGGTACCCAAAAGCTTGGATAAGCTGAATAATATCGAAGTGAGGAATAGTGGGCATTTAATTTTTATTTTTTTAAATTATAAACCTTCGTTTTTCGTCTTTGCGAGCGCAAAGCGCGTGGCAATCCAGTATTTAACACTCTGATACTGGATTGCTTCGCTTCACTCGCAAAGACAAACAGGTGGGCATCGTTTTGTATTTCTTAGGACCTACTGTATCGGGGTCCCATTTGGAATCTCGCGGTCAGGACCAACGGTTGCTAAAAATCCTTCGCCCAAATGTTCGCCTACGGCATAAAGCACCATCCCCTGACTCTCCAATCCACGAATCGTGCGAACGGGTAAATTGGTAAGCACCGGCACCTGCTTCCCTATAAGGACGGCTGGGTCGGGATAATATTGCGCAATCCCCGAGAGAATCTGCCGGATATCAGGCACCTCCCCTAAGCCGCCTTCGGCGGTCGGGCGAACCTGCGAAGTAGGTTTTAGCCCTAAACCATTCGTCTCTGACGAATGGTTGGGTGAACCATCTGCGCTCTGCGCAGAGGGTTTTAGCCCAATGTCAATCATAAGCTTAATCAATTTATCAGCATCAGGAACTTTCTCCGCAGACAAAATTGTCCCAATGCGAATGTCCGCCTTTTTAAATTCATCAAAAGTAATTTCTGGTATTTTTGTCATGGTGAGTGCAGTATACAAAAAGAATGCCCCCCGACAAAGTGTCGGGGGGCCAGAGTCAAAAAACCCTAGACTTCAAGCTTTCAAGGTCGTATTGCGAAAGCCTCGGGAGCCGGATCCCCACCCGCCAAACCAGTTGAGAGGCCAATCACACACCCACCACTCGTGGCGACCCGAATCCCATTTCACACTAACAGCAAAGTGACTTTCGAAATACACTTTCGGGATTACCGACACATAGAAGAATATATTTGTTTGTCCGTTGTTCAAGAGTTCGCCGTCTTTGCCATTTGGTTGTAGATCAATCTTTTCTGCGATTTGGTCAAGTGTGATCCCGTGTGTAAACACCTCATCTATGCCGCCCAGAAATTCGTTAATGATTTCGTGGTCAGACATAAGTCTAGGGAGGACAAAGCTTGTCATTCCTTCGCAACCACGATACAAAATTGAAACAGGTTGCCTTGCGAGAACACGACGATTGAACTCGTTTGAAACCCGCAACCCCTTACGGGTTTTAAAGTAGGTGTGGGGTTTAAAAATCTTATTTTTGCGCACGACCGCATTTGCCATTGTCATGACTGCTTCCTCTCAAAAAATATCCCCTCTTCGTTCGGGTACACGAGTCTTCTTCTTCAAAGAACAATGGTTAAAGTATACACCTAAGTGACTATTCTGTCAAGGTCAAAATTGATTCCCGCATTTGCTCGCGATAGCGAGCAAATGCGGGATGCGGGAAAAGCTCGAGGTTTCAATTTTATAGTGTTTCTAGAATTGGCTTATTGTTTTTGCGATCGAGATAGCTTTGCAAAATAATCGCCGCGGCGGAGTCATCCACCCTGCGCCTTCGTGTCTGGTAAAACCGTGCCTGCTGAGTCGTAAGAAACTCCCTCTCCTCCACGACAGGTATACTCACAATTTTTTTAAGTGACACAATAAATTTATCAACTTCTTTTTTTACAATATTTGGCTCGCCTTTATAGTCCACCGATTCACCAATGACGATAAGCTCCACAGACTCATGCCCGCAAATTGTTTTTATCTCTCCTATACTTCCCTTTGTGTTCTCTAAAATCGCGTATGGGAAAGCAAGTATGCCCCCCTCGTCGGAGACAGCAAGCCCAATCCTCTTTGTTCCATAATCAATCCCCAAGTATCGCATCCCTCTATTGTAGCACACGCACGCCCCCACAAAATTCTAATATCGTCCCCAAATAATTCTTCTACAAAGAATCAAAAAATCTTGAGCGAGCCGAAGTAAAAATACTGAGGAATATCGGGATATTTTGAAGGCTTTTTACAATGGCGTAGCCAAAATTTTTGGATTATTGTGGATAGGTTGTTTGGGGATGGTATAATATCGCTTCCTTCGTAATGAACAGAGTTACAGCTATAGCTGTAACTCTGTTCATTACCGCTTAAAACATTGCGTTTTCGGTATTTTTTGATAGGATGGGCTGGTGCTCAAAAATACGGATAGGTGGCTGAGTGGTCTAAGGCAGCGGTCTTGAAAACCGTCGTTCATGAAAGTGGACCGTGAGTTCGAATCTCACCCTATCCGCAACGGCTAGGTCCGATACCTTTAAATAGGTATCGGACTTTGACGTTTGTATGCAGGGTGAGATTCGAAGGACGGAGGCAGAGAAATGCGTAAGCATTTCAAACTGCCGAGTCGGGGTCGAGAGTACTTCGTACGCACAGAATGTAATCATTCGAGCACACTTAGTAACTCGTGACCGAATCTCACCCTATCCGCTCGTTAAAAATATGCCCTTTTAAGGGCTATTTTTTTGAGCGGATAGGAGTAAGCCACCTGCTTGGATTGCGTGTGAGCTTTGAATTATACAAAAAGCAAGTGTGAGGGTATACTTTACTTATTATACTTTGAATTACGAAACTCTGGTTTTCCGTCTTTGCGAGTTGGTAATCCAACGTGGCAATCCAGAGTTTATCGAGCATAATCCTGGATTGCTTCGCTTTGCTCGCAAAGACGATGCTGGGATATTTCAGTTTCGTAATTC
>JAUSES010000035.1 GCA_030649835.1 bacterium | reverse complement strand
GCGACGGGGTAACCCTGAGCTAATCCTAATAAAGGTGGCCCCAGTTCGGATTGAGGGCTGAAACTCGACCTCATGAAGTTGGAATCGCTAGTAATCGCGGGTCAGCTATACCGCGGTGAATACGTTCTCAAGTCTTGTACTCACCGCCCGTCAAGTCAGGGGAGCCGTGAGTACCCAAAATCCCAGCTAGTCTGGGCTTAAGGTAAGCATGGTGACAAGGACTAAGTCGTAACAAGGCACGGCTAGCGGAAGCTGGTCGTGAATCAATTCAAAATATAAAATATACCATTGGCCACAAAATTTATTTTTTGCGGTTGAGCGTATAATGAATTGGTCGGTTTTTTCCGCAAGGAATTAAGATGATAGTTCTCTCATCTCAAAAAGGAACTCCCTTACAAGCAGGGTTACTTGTAGCCAAGACCTAACTTAGTCGCCTGTTTTTCGAAACGGACGGTGAAGTTAGGCGAAGAACGGAACAAAAGAAAGAATATTTACCCGCCTAAATTTTTGCTAAGCAAAAACTTTGGTGGGCGAGCTCACAGAGAGAGTTGCAATCCAGTTTAAAAGATTTTACATATTGTAGTTGAAAAGGCACAGAAAAACCCTTGTGATACAAGGGTTTTTCTGTGCCTCAAAATGCTTGACTTTTCATCTCTTACATGATAGTATATAAAGTGTAATCATCAGTAGTGGAACAGAATTTCTTGTCGTTTTTACGAAAAGGAGTGACCATGAATGGAATACACGGAATACATAGCCCTTTGGTTCAGCGCGCAAACGCTGAAATGAATCAATCGAGTCAGCACGAACAACCACCAGCATTTTGGAAGATTGTTTTACTGGTGCCCCTGACTCTTGTTTCAGTGGGGTGTCTGATTGTACTACTTTTTGGGATTGGTAGGTGAAGAAGAAAATAAAATCTTTCCCAAAAACAACTCAGCCGGAACCTCACGAGGATCCGGCTGTTTTTCATTTTTTCTTTTTACGCGAAAATCTTGGATAAGGTTCAACTAGTGGAGTAGCCTTTCCCGTTATGATTGGTGGAGGAAAGATCCCTAATACAGATAGTATCAAAGAATTAAAAAAATTTTTCACAACACTACTCCTTTCAATTAGGTTGTCACTTGCAGTGATGTTGCAGGCATACCAGCTTGCTGCTTCTGTTTTTCATGTTCTGAAATGAGTAGCAGCAAACCATCCTCACCAGCAGTTTTATTATAGAGCGCAAGTGCTGCTACTTTTTTTCTTTCACGCCTTTCCTTTTTCCTTTGTTGAATTTTCCGCCGCAAAACCCTCGCCTCTTCTCTTCGTTGCTCTTCTGTTTTTATTTTGAGTTTAGGGCACCCCCTACTTTCACGGGAATGCGGGCGTGCTGCAGGAGTATTTGCACAAATATTTTTTAAACGACACATAGAGCTTCCCCTTCTTGGTTTATTTTACTACTAAATATCGAAATATTTTCGACTCCTTTATTATTATACTACAATCACACAGAACAATTCAAATTTCGTTGCGAAATCTGGGGTTTTCTGGTATATTCTCTAAGTTCCCAAATACGCGATTGAGCCTCGGTGGGAGGCTATTGAAAATTGAATGGTTGGCAGGGTGTGCGATTTGCTCAGGTGGTTACTTTTAAAACTTATATATCGCAGGCAATGTGCGTGTGTAGCTCAGGTGGTGGTCAGCCCGTAGGTGACTCTGCTGAGTCAAGCACGCCACTGATAAAGACGAGGTACGTAGGAAATAATATGCGCGATTAGCTCAGGTGGTTAGAGCGCGTCACTGATAATGACGAGGTCCCAGGTTCGAGTCCTGGATCGCGCACTTTGAAAAGCAGACAATTCCAGGTTCGAGTCCTGGATCGCACACTACAAACAAAAACCCAACAATTATTTGCTATAGCAAATAATTGTTGGGTTTTTGTTTCGATACTTTCTGCTATGATAGGAACATATGAACGAAACGAGCTACAAAACATATTTCAGAGGGAAGTGTATCACCATGCTCGGATTGGGGCTTTTGGGGCGTGGGGTAAATGTCGCGAAGTTTTTGGCGGAGCTTGGCGCGGAGCTTACGATTACTGACCTCAAGTCAAAAGAGGCGCTAGAGCCGTCTCTCAAGCAACTCAAAAAGTTTAAAAATATTAAGTATGTACTTGGGAAACACAAGCTCGCAGATTTCAAAAGTTGCGATATGGTTATAAAGTCTGCGGGTGTGCCACTCGACTCGCCGTACATTGCTGAGGCAAGAAAAAATAAAATTTCTGTCGAGATGGACGCATCGCTTTTTGCAAAGTTTACACCGGCAACAATAGTTGGTATCACCGGTACGAGAGGCAAGTCTACCGTCACGCATCTCCTTGAGCACATCCTCACCCGAGCGTACCCGAAGCATGTGTTTGTGGGCGGGAATGTACGCGGTATGGCAACGCTCCCGCTTCTCAAAAAAACAAAGATTGGTGACATGGTAATCCTTGAGCTCGACTCATGGCAGCTACAGGGTTTTGGTGATACGAAAATATCTCCCCATGTTTCCGTATTTACGAATTTTCTTAATGACCATCTGAATTACTACAAGGGTGATATGCAGAAATATTTTGATGATAAGGCTAATATTTTTAAGTATCAAAAAGAGGACGAAGTACTTGTGCTCGGTGAACAAATCGTAAAAGAAATAAAGACTCGTTTTAAGTTGAATATAAAGAGCGAAGTACTGGTAGCAAAGAAAAGTATTGTACCAAAAACATGGAAGGTAAAAATCCCCGGTGAGCACAATCGGGCAAACATAGCTTGTGCTATCCTTGTTTGTCAGGAGCTCGATGTTTCTACAAAGATAATTAAGGAGGGAGTGGAGACATTTCTCGGGGTACCGGGGCGACTTGAACTCGTGCGCACGATAGGAGGGGTGAAATACTACAATGACACCACTGCGACCACTCCTGATGGCAATAGGGCTGCAATAGAGGCGCTTGGAGCGAAGACCCGCCAAAATTTTTCTGCGAAAAACTTAAACGGGCGAGGGAAAAACATAGTGCTCATTGCGGGGGGCGCCGACAAAAACTTGGACTATGCAGGAATGGCGAAGCTTGTGCATAAGACGGTGAAAGCCCTAGTTCTAATAGAAGGAGCAGCTACAGAAAAGCTCCTCTCGCTTATCCCGAAGAAAACTTCATACCCCGTGTATATTGTGGATAGCATGAAAGATGCAGTAGAAGCGGCGCGCGAGCACGCGCGCCGTGGCGACATTGTCCTCCTTTCCCCGGGAGCTGCAAGTTTTGGCGTTTTCAAAAATGAATTTGATAGAGGCGACCAGTTTGTGAAATTAGTAGGGAAATTAAAATAGTCTGCTCCATTTTGTAATGAATTAGGGTTGGCGCTCGTCTGTGGTGGATAGGTGTGTGGCGAGTTGTGTTATTTAGTCTAACTAATTTTAAATTTTATGAAAGCAGTCATTATTGCAGCAGGAGAGGGGAAGCGTCTCAGACCACTTACGCTCGACAAACCAAAGCAACTCGTTCTTGCTTTGGGGAAGCCGCTTATTCAGTATGTGTGGGATGTGTTGCCGGAGGCCATTGATGAGGTTATTTTAGTCGTGGGATATAAAGGAGATATGATAAAGGAATTTCTGGGGGCAGAGTACATGGGGAAGAAGATTACTTACATTGAGCAGTATCAGCCACTCGGTACCGCACGGGCGTTTAAGTTGTGCAAGTCTCATCTCATGGAAGAGGAGAAATTTTTGGTGATGTATGCAGATGATATTCATGGCAAGGAGGCGGTGGAGAAGCTCATCAAACACGACGCAGCGCTCTTGGTATCCCCAGTTGCCGATCCACGCAACTTCGGTGTTGTAGTGAAGAACCCAGATGGCACGGTGAAGAACATCGAGGAAAAGCCCGAGCATCCAAAGTCAAACCTCGCTGCGACCGGAGTATATATGCTTAACCCCAAAATTTTTAACTACGATATTTGGCCTACACACAACGGCGAATATTATTTGACGGACATGATTGAGCGATATATTCACGAAAATCCAATGCACGTTGTAGAGAGCGATTTGTGGATTCCTATTGCATATCCCCATGACATTGTGCGAGCTGAGGAGCTTCTCCTCGGAATAGACAGAGTGGTTCCCTTCGCGAAAACGAAAACTGCGTAAATTTGACCTAGTGTGATATTATATCAAGCAAGCGAGAAGACTCGTTTACCGGTTAGGTATTAACAGACGAATCCCGAGAGAGACACCCATGTTTTTTGGTTATATAGATGCATGTTGAACAAATATTATTGGCAGATTAATATAATTGAACTGAATGAAAGCTGTTATTTTTGCTGCGGGGAACGGGAAACGCATGCACCCGATCACACTTGAGAGACCAAAACCCTTAGTTAATGTATTAGGCAAACCGCTCATTCAGCATATCTGGGAGGTATTGCCCGCAACTATTGATGAAGTAATTATTGTAGTTGGTTATAAGCGTGAAATGATGCGGGATTTTTTAGGGGATGAATATATGGGGAAAAGTGTATCATACGTTGAGCAGAATGAGGCGTTGGGCACTGCACACGCACTCAAGCTTTGCAGGCCATACTTGGAAAAAGAGAAAAAATTTTTACTTATGTACGCAGACGATCTTCATGGTAAGGACGGCGTTGCGCGTTTAGTTGAGCAGGATATGGCGCTTTTGGTGCATTTTGTCGAAGATCCGAGAAGGTTTGGGGTGGTGATTACCAACGTGGACGGCACAATAAAAAATATTGAGGAAAAACCAGAACACCCAAAATCAAATCTTGCGGTGACGGGGGTCTATGTTCTTTCTCCTAAAATTTTTGAGTACGAAGCAACCCACACGCACAATGGGGAATTCTATTTAACGGACATGATTGAGGAGTATATTAGGCACAATCCAATGCAGGTTGTGGAGAGTGATTTTTGGATTCCTATTGCATATCCGCATGATATTACCCGCGCAGAGGAGATTTTGAGAAGATTGCCACATGCAAATTAAAATGAATCCCGTTAGAGGTCACACAGTTTATAAAAAGGGTATAGATAGAAGGATAAGGACAAATGTGTTATTCTAACAAAATATTAAATAAAGACGGAAACGCGTAGCGTTTCCTACCTCTAACGGGATGAAAGAAGAATTTTTAAAAAATATTCACCATGTGCATTTTATCGGGCCAGGAGGAGTTGGTATTTCTGCTGTTGCACGTTTTTTTATAAAAGAAGGTAAAAAGGTGACGGGGACAGAGGACAATCTTAGTCCAGAAACTCTCGATGATCTTCGCCGAGAAGGAGCAGTTTTTTCTCTCGATCTTAACCCAAAAGTACTTCCTATCGCTGATTGTTATATTTACAGTATTGCATGGCTCTCAAAACATTCGGAAGTTTTAGAAGAGGCGAAGAGACGGGGAATTCCTTGTTACTCGTACCCAGAATCGCTTGGTATGATTTCGCGTGGAATGCGCACGATTGCGGTTTCAGGCACCCATGGCAAGACTACAACTACCGCAATGATTGCAGGGGTCCTTGTGGGCGCCCACAAGGACCCAACGGTTATTGTTGGAAGTCTCTTGAAATCCGGCGCAAATTTTATCGCAGGCAAAAGTGATATTTTTGTTGTGGAGGCATGTGAGTATAAGCGATCATTTTTAAATTTGTCGCCGGAGATTTTGGTGATTACAAACATCGACAATGACCACCTTGATTATTACGGCACGATAGAAGGTGTGCAAAAAGCTTTTGCGGAGCTTGTGGAAAAAGTGCCTGAGACAGGGGCAATTGTGTGTGACCCGAGCGACCCACTTGTTGCGCCCGTTCTTTCAAATGCTATCGCACAGATAGTAGATTACACAAAAGAAAGGGTTACGGTCCCGCTTCAGGTTGCTGGGGAGCACAATATTAAAAATGCTCGGGCAACACTCGCAGCGGCACGAATTTTAGGTGTTGATCATACTGAAGCAACACGCCTGCTCGCTCTCTTTGAAGGAACATGGCGCCGAATGGAGTACAAAGGTAAGACAAGCGAAGGAGCGCTGGTGTACGACGACTATGCACATCACCCGACAGAAATAAAAGCGACACTTCAGGGGTTTCGCTCGAAGTATCCAAACGCAAACATTCGCGTCATTTTTCAACCGCATCTGTATTCCCGCACAAAACTTTTGCTCAAGGATTTTTCAGTGAGTTTTTGGATGGCAAATGATGTAATCATTGCGCCTATTTATGCTGCACGTGAAAAACCAGATGATAAAATTTCTGCACAGATAATTTCAGACGAGATTACAAAGCATCATCCTAAAGTCCGTACTTTTGGCAATTTTGATGAAATTGTAAAATATCTCCAAGACACAGCAACCCCAAACGACGTCATTATTACTATGGGAGCAGGGGATATTTACAAAGTGGGGGAGGCACTAATTGCCGCAAAATAGATCAATTTTACGATGGCTTGACAGAACGTGCGCAAGCATGCTATGTTGTAAGTTGGTAAAAAGCAGTTATTTGGAGCTAACTTTTCGAGAAATCGAATCAGTCAATAATGGATTTTTTTCAACTAAGGAGAAAGTAATGCATAATAAATCAGCTGTAACAAACCCAGCGGTTCTTGAAGAATCGCTCTGTGATGTTACGAAGCGCTACCGTCTCCGCGGAGACCCGACTAATCGGATAATTGCTAACGAACTAGGGCTCGTTATGGGCGACGGCAGTCTACAGATGCCTTTTTGTTGTTTCTTCAATCATTTTGACGGGACTCTCGTTGCAATTCGTGTCAATCATGAAGAATTAGTTATTTTTAACAAGGACGAAATGCACAAGAGGGTGCAGGCTAGAATAGTTGAATATGACGGTATTGTAGAAATAAAAGACTAATGCCTTGTCGGCACCGAACCGCACCTTTGGAAACGAGGGTGCTGTTTTTTACCTAAAAAATACAGTGTGCTTATGCTATAATAATTTTATGTTAAAAATTGCACTACTACAAATCAACGCAGGAAAGACAGTTTCGGAAAATTTTGAGATTGCTAAAATCAATATAGAAAATGCAGCACAAAATGCGACAGATGTAGTTATTCTTCCAGAATTATGGAATGTCGGATATGATTCACCAGATGAATATAGTCTAGGAAAAGACGAGTGGGAGAAGTCCGCTTTTTTTATTGGAGACACTGAGTTTTCTAAATATCAGGAAATTGCCAAGCATTTTGAAGTTGCCGTTTTGTTGCCATTTTTAGAAAAAGATAATAAGGGAAATTTTTATAACTCAGCTTCACTCATCGATTATAAAGGGAATATTATTTTGAACTATCAAAAGGTGCATACCGTTGATAAGGCATGGGAAATTTTGTTTAAATCAGGCGAGAATTTCCCCGTTGCTGAACTTAAAACAAAAAATGGGCCAGTAAAAATAGGTTGTATGATATGTTACGATAGGGAATTCCCGGAGACCGCGCGAATTCTTATGCTCAACGGAGCAGAAATAATTTTAGTTCCGAATGCTTGCGTTTTGGAAAATAACAGAATTGCTCAATTCCAATCTCGTGGGTTTGAAAACATGCTCGGAGTAGCGATGACTAATTACCCAAAACCAAAACTAAATGGTAAATCTTGTGCATTCGACGGAATGAGAGTTAAGGGCGAGGATTACGACCCACTACTTGTGGTCGCTGACGATGAAGAGGGTGTCTGGTATGCTAGTTTTGATATTGATAAATTGCGAAAGTACCGAGAAAAAGAAATTTGGGGCGATGCGTATCGTAAACCTAGACTATACAAGAAACTCACGGAGGATAATGTTTTACAGCCATTTGTGAGGAAAGACGCTCGAAGGTAAATGTTAGTGGATCGCGCCAATATTCTCGCGCGCGCGGGGGGTTCCGCAGTCGAACATATCTCCAAGACACAGCAACCCCAAACGACGTCATTATTACTATGGGAGCAGGGGATATTTACAAAGTGGGGGAGGCACTTTTAGGATAATTTAGGAGTCTGTGTTATTCTTTGTTTTTAGAAGCTCAGGGGTCCATTTTCATGAGAGACTGGATGACTTTGTACAAATTGAGGGGGCAAAGAAATGAGAAAATTAAGGATGTGGTACGGGCTGATTGCAATTTTCACTGTACGCTGGATCAAAAAAATATTTCGAAAGACTGGTGGATTGATGAAAGTATATGGGCGAAAACTCGAACATATAGGTGATGATTCCACCCCAAGATGGAGTATCGAGCTTTTTCACAAATGTTTTCTTGCTTATGCAGAGATTCATCTACCAAACAAGGTCTTTAAGGGGGTGATAGATTCGATATACCAAGAATACTCCGGTAAAAACAGCGAGCTTGTAATAATATTTAAAACAGCGACAGTAACAGAAAATTTCTCCTCCTTGATAGAGGAGATGACATACCATAAGGTCAGCGTAAAAGGGTATGGACCTCCCATTGTTATCAAAGAAGATGGTTGCGATTGTGTTTGGACAGGCCATAAGAATGGATATCTAGTAATTTTTTTCAAATAGGATTCTGGCCGGGGGCTAAATAGCGCCCGGTTTTCTTTTCCCTCATATTCTGTTAGCCTACGGGAATGGAAGCAGTGGAATATTTTAAAGAGGCAACGGAGGATGCGCGCAAAGCCCTTTGTTTGCGTTCGAAATGCGGGTCTATAGTTGTAGATGTGAACGGAAACGTTATTGGACGTGGGTATAATGCGCCACCACAGGATGACGTCTCTATCAGGAGGTGCAATCGAAAACATGAGCTGCCCTCCACTTTTAAGTCAGACAAAACGTGTTGTGTGCACGCAGAACAGCGGGCAATAATGGATGCTTTAAAAAATAACCCAGACAGATTAAATGGCTCAACGCTCTATTTTATTCGCCTAGATGACGATGGCGGAATGAAATATTCTGGTAAGCCGTATTGTACTATTTGTAGCAAAATGTCACTTGATGCTGGTATAAAATATTTTGCTTTGTACCACAAAGAAGAAATTTGTGTTTATGATACAAAAGAATACAATGAATTATCGTTTGCTTATAAAGAATAATCAATGACAACACTATTTATAGTCGGCACTCCCATTGGCAACCTCGAGGATATTACCTTGCGCGCTTTGCGCGTGCTCAAGGAAGTGGATTTGGTGCTGTGTGAGGATACGCGGGTGACGAAAAAGCTTCTTTCAAAATATGAAATAAGTACGCCGACGATGAGCTACCACGCGCAGTCAAAGCTTTCAAAGGTGGACAAAATTTTGTCGCTACTCGAAGAGGGGAAAAATCTGGCACTCGTGTCCGATGCGGGTACGCCGTGCATCTCAGACCCCGGCTCGCTCCTTCTCGCGCAGGTGCGAGAGAAATTTGGAGATAAGGTTTCCATCGTTCCACTTCCGGGGCCATCGGCACTAGTGACAGCACTTTCGGCTTCGGGCATCTCTGTCGCGGAGTTTACGTTTCTTGGGTTCCTTCCACACAAAAAGGGAAGAGAAACACTTTTTAAAGAAATTGCTGGTTCTGCACGCGCCATGGCTTTTTATGAATCCCCGCATCGCATTGAAAAAACACTTGCATCATTGGAAAAATTTTGTGGTGCGGAGCGCAGGGTTATCGTCGCGCGCGAGCTTACAAAAATATATGAGGAGTTTGTTCGCGGGACAGTCGCAGAAGTTATTGCACACTTCGCAAAAAATCAGGACCGCGTAAGGGGGGAATTTGTGGTAATTATAGAAACAAAATAGAAATTTGATTGAGAATAAATAATAGGGTACACTAGGCAGATGACAAAACACACCGTAATGACAATTTTGGGCGTCGCTGTGGTGGTTGTGGCGCTCGGAGGTTTCCCTTCGTGGGCGCGCACCTCACTTCTCGTTATTGGCGGAATAACAATCTCAGTACTCTCATACCTTTCTTCCGTTGTGTACTGCAGTAACTGCAAAAAACTAATTGAGGATGCAGAGCAGGCACTTCCAGAGGTAACACCAAACAATGAAGTAGCGCCTCGCCCCAAAATACAGTGATACGAATTAGAAATCATTTTTTTATAGCCGCTGCCGTTGCCATTCTTGCATTTTTTGCCTTCTACTTTTTTATTCCCTCGCTTTCTTCTGTAGCATACAAGTCAGACAGTGACACACCTTCTAGAGACACGCAAAATGTTGCCTCAAGCACAGAAGGTAAGGAGCCAGAATTTGTGGCGACTCATGTACAAACCCCAAATGCAGTAAAGGCGATCTATATGACTGCATGTGTGGCAACGATGCCGTCTTTTCGTAATAAATTGGTCGCTATTGCAGATACCACAGAGGTAAACAGTATCATTATTGATGTAAAAGATTTTAGTGGAACGATTGCCTTTACCCCCGTACACCCGCTCTTGAAGGACAATGCAGGAACAGGATGTCGCACAAAAGACTTACGTGAGTTTATCGCAGAGCTTCACAAAAAAGGAATTTATACTATCGCGCGCATTACCGTTTTTCAGGATCCCTATTTTACAAAAAATCACCCAGAGCTCGCAGTGCACAAAAAAAGTGACGGCAGTGTGTGGAAGGACCGCAAGGGGTTGAGCTTTGTGGATGTGAGCGCAAAGCCGTATTGGGAATATGTGGTAGCGCTTGGCAAAGAATCATACGCAATGGGTTTTGATGAGCTCAACTTTGACTACATTCGTTTCCCGTCGGATGGCGACATGAAGGACATTGAGTTTACGTGGAGCAAGGGGATGACCAAGCCCGAGGCACTGGAACATTTTTTTGTGTACCTTCATAATGCGTTCAAAGACACTGGAGTAAAAACATCCGCAGATCTTTTCGGTATGACAACAACGAACACGGATGATTTGAACATTGGGCAGGTGCTTGAACGAACGATGCCGTATTTTGACTATGTTGCGCCGATGGTGTATCCGTCGCACTATCCGCCAAATTTTAACGGATGGAAAAACCCTAACAATCATTCGTATGACCTCATTAAATTTGTAATGACCAAGGGTGCTGAGCGCGCTGTGGCGACAACAACCGTGGTAGAGCATTTTGGCGGTGTACGAGTAGGAACATCAACCCCCGCAATATATACAAAGGATGTCTATAATCGCAACAAGCTTCGCCCATGGCTTCAGGATTTTGATTATGGTGGAGACTATACTGCGGTGGAAGTCCGCGCACAGATACAAGCCACCTACGATTCCGGCCTCAACTCATGGTTTTTATGGGACCCAAAGAATTTGTATACCAAGGAAGCACTCTTGAAAGAGTAGGGCAAAAGAATAGGCAGTGGGGGTTGGCGAAGCTAACCCCCACTGCCTGTTTTTATTTTGCTATTGATTAATGTTATACTTTATAACATCTACTATTCACTATTGGCTAGTGGCTATTAACTACCCCATGTATCTCTACGATAAAAACCGCATTACATACTTTGCCGAGACGGACCGCAGGAACAAGCGAGTGCCGTTTGGCATCAAGGCGGAGGACCGCACGCGCCACATGTATATCATTGGCAAAACGGGTATGGGTAAGTCCACGCTCATTGAAAATATGGTTGCACAGGATATTAAAAACGGCGAAGGCTTCGCCTTTATTGATCCGCACGGGAAATCGGCTGCGATGCTCCTAGACTATATTCCCGCGGACCGAGTAAAAGATGTTGTGTATTTTGCGCCATTTGATACAGACACGCCTGTCTCTTTTAACGTGATGGAAGATGTGGGCCCCGACAAACGACATCTCGTTGCAAACGGGCTCCTTTCTGCGTTCAAAAAAATCTGGGGGCCAGAGACTTTTTCCGCACGTATGGAGTACATAATGATGAACGCACTCTTGGCTCTCCTTGAGTACCCAGAGTCCACGCTCCTCGGTGTAAGCCGTATGCTCACCGACAAAGCATATCGAAAAAAAGTGGTGGACAATGTGAAAGACCCATCCGTGAAAGCGTATTGGGTTGATGAGTTTGCAAAGTACAGTGAGAATTATGCAAAGGATGCCGTACCGGGTATCCAAAACAAACTGGGTCAGTTCACCTCAAACCCGCTCATCCGTAACATCATAGGACAGCCACGCTCAAGTTTTGATTTGCGTAAAATGATGGACGAGCGAAAAATTTTGATAGTGAATCTATCCAAAGGGCAACTCGGGGAAGGGAACGCAAACCTTCTCGGTGGTATGATTATTACAAAAATTTATCTCGCAGCGATGTCGCGCGCAGACCTCACCGAAGCCGAGCTCAAACCGCTCCCCAATTTTTATATGTACGTGGATGAGTTTCAGTCATTTGCAAACGAATCATTTGCCGATATTCTTTCTGAGGCACGCAAGTATAAACTCGCACTCGTGGTAGCGCACCAGTACATCAAGCAGATGGACGAGAAGGTGGCAGATGCTGTTTTTGGTAACGTAGGTACGCAAATTATGTTTCGTGTGGGCGCTCCCGATGCGGAAGTTTTGGAGAAGGAATACGCACCGGTTTTTACTGCGGAGGATATGGTGAGCCTCGGTTTTACGCAAATATATTTGAAACTTATGATTGATGGTGTTGCTTCGCATCCTTTTTCAGCAGTTACTCTCGGGCCAATAGCTCCTCCACCAAAGTCGCTTCGCGAAGAAGTGATACAGTCATCACGTACATTGTATGGACACCCGCGCGCTGTGGTAGAAAAAAATATTGCTGACTGGTTTGCGAGTGGTAGCGAAGTATCACCAGCACCGGTTCGAGAGCGCGTTGTCCCCCAGGCGAGCTCACCTGCACCGAGCACACAGTTTCCTCCGCGCCCATCCACCACACCACAGGCAACACGAGAACCATGGGTCAAGAAGGAAAATAACGAGTCTTTTAAGCCACGGCCAGCACCGAGTTTTCCACCAAGAAATCCAGTCCAACAAAATACAGAAAAGAGAACCGCACCTCAGTTCTCCGCTCCCAAAAAATATGAAAAGCCCTTCGCACAGGCGTTTCAGGATATTCAAAAACCCCCCCAAAAACCCGAACCACAACCACAGACCCCGCCACAGCCGCAAACAGAAACGCCACACGCAAGCCTAGCAACCCTTTCTCAACCAAAAAGGCCAATCGGAATTGTCGCGCCAATAAAAAGCAAAAGCCCTACGCCAGCGAACATGAGTGATCTTAAAAATGCCCTTGCGGATGTATTGAAGAAAGAAGAAAAAAAACCAGAACAGGCGTTCTCTCCAGCACCGCAGAGTGAGCAGAAAAAAGAACAAGCTCCGCCGCCACCCCCACAAAAGCCACCACAAAATTTTAATTCCCAAAACCAAAGTACTCCACCACGTGAAGTTCCTGAGGATGTTTTGACCGCAATTTTAATGGGCGATGACTAACATGAAGTATTTTATAGTCCTTCCTTTTCTATTTTTCGCGCAGACTACATCTGCAGCAGTGTTGATAAATGAAATTCAAGTTGCACCGATAAATGAAAGATTTATTGAACTTTATAATTCTGATAATTCAGATGTTGACTTAACAGGTTGGTATATTCAAAGAAAAACTGCAACGGGCAGTAGTTTTGGTTCCCTTGTATCAAGTACCCAGTTAATGGGTAAGAAACTTCCCGCACAAAGTTATTTTTTAATTTCTCGAAGTCAGTTGAGTAACTCCAATCTTGTTACAGACCTAACACTTACCGAGTCCAACACTATTCGAATAAGAGATTCAAAAGGAAATGATGTTGACCAAGTTATGTGGGGGAGTTTAGCCGACGGCAAAAGCTATCAGCGAACCTCGGGAGGCCAGTGGACGACCGCTTCCCCAACCCCCGGCACCGCAAACACCACCTCACAAAGTACAAATTCTTCTCCTACGGTAAACACAGGTGAAAGCACAAAAATAGGCACAAACACGAATACCGCCCCAACCCCCACTTCTCCCCAGATATCAGTGAAAGCAGTCTCCCAGGCGCGTATAGTGCTCGCAGGAGTGCCTATAATTTTTGAAGGAAGGATTTCTGCATCAGAAAATAGTAGTGCGGGAAAGCCCCGCACCGTATGGTCATTTGGCGACGGCGCCTCGGCTGAAGGGGAGAGCGTAACGCACACATATTATTATCCGGGCGAATACACGGCGGTTATCGACGTGATTTCAGGAAGCACTGTAGCGACAGACCGAATGCTTGTGCGCGTAGTTTTGCCAAATATTTCTTTACGCACAGGTGGGGATACTGCGCGTTCTTTTGTAACAATTCAAAACAATGGTGGAGAGGAGCTAGACCTCTCACTCTGGCAAATCATAAGTGACACAAAAACTTTTATCCTGCCTAAAAACACGATTCTCGGTGCGCACAAGAGCGCTACTTTTGCGAGTGAAGTGACGGGACTCAGCACGTCTGCGGGAAATAATCCTGAGCTACTTCTGCCAAATGGTTCTCGTATTGATATTAAAAAAAATTCTGTTGTTGAAACAATACCTCCTCAAAAAATTACCCAAGCTCAAACGGTAAAAAATATCGCTCCTAAAGTTGCTTCACAGGCGGTAGGAAGTTTGCAGGCGGCAGTTGCTGAATCGGTTCAAGATACACCAGTACCTCTAAAACAAGAAGAGGGGACACTCTGGCCGTGGTATATTGGTGCAGCATTTTTAGGAGCTCTTGCGCTCGTTGGTTTTCGCCTCACTCAGGTCACCTCTCCAAAAACAACCTTCTCTGCCGACGATTTTGAGATATTGGAAGAAACAGAAAATAGCAACGAGAACGAAAAACCACACTAACCCTACTAACTTTTACATATTCACTACAGAGTTGAAATTCCCAATAAGAACACGGCCGCGTTCTTATTGGGAATTTTCTAATTTGTGCAGATTGTGAAAAAGTTGGGCGGGCTAGCTTTTTTTGTCAAAAGATGGTTTAATAAGGGCTGGTCAACTTAAGAAGGAAAGGAGGTGTGTGATGAACGCAGAACAGCAGGTTCTCTACAAAGTGCAGAAGATACGTGACATAAACGCTCTCGCCGTTCCATTGAATGGATTTTTAAAGGAGGCTCCATTTTGGAAAATCTCTTGCTTGTGGATCTGGAAAATAGTTTTAACCGTTCAGCGAGAAATGCTAACAGTTAAACTCATGAGCCATCTCCACAGCGAGGAAGCTCGCAAATTTGAAAATTATTCGTATGTTTTATTGTATGCAGGCGATGCTCTTTTGCGCGCTGAGAAATTTGAGCGCGCGGAGGAATGTTTTAACCGCATCTTTAAAATTGAAGCCAAGGGCAATCAAGACATTCTACTTTCCGCACGAATGGGCAAACTCGAGTGTCGTATTGAAATTGCACGAAGTCGTATGAAGAGAGACGACAGGATTGTATTTAGTGGAAGCATTGAGAAGGATTTTCTTGCGCTCATCAGGAAGGATGTCTTTAAGACAAGCTCAGCTATTCAACAAAACATCAGATCACGGCTTGGACGAGCAGATATGAACATCAGTGTTCTCACTATTCGTTCAGAGACAGCACATGCGCGAGAGGTCTATCAAAGGAGCACTATTTGATATCTAGTTTTTTTGGAATTTTGCCGTCGGGTTCATCTCGACGGCATTTCTTTTGTGGAGATTGAGTGATATAATACCTAAATTATGGTTGAAACAACTAAAAAATCTGCTAAAAAAACCATCCTCGTCACCGGTGGGGCGGGATTCATAGGGTCAAATCTTGTTGAGCGTCTGGTGATGGATCCAGCAAATAATGTTTATTCGCTCGACAATTATTTTACGGGGAAAAAGGAAAATCACATTACAGGCGTGACGTATATTGAGGGGCACACAAAGGACATTGCAACTCTTATAGATTTTGTCCCTGACGTAGTTTTTCATCTCGGGGAATACTCTCGTGTAGCACAAAGCATGGAGGAGCCACACCTCGTGTGGGATTTAAACATGAATGGTACTTGCGCTGTGTTGGAATTTTGGAGGAAACATAAATTTAAATTAGTGTACGCGGGTTCGTCCACAAAATTCTCTGAGGCCCGTGCAGACGGCACCGAAGGGAAGGATTTGTCTCCCTACACATGGATAAAATCTGCAAACACCGACCTTGTAAAAAATTATGGTGAGTGGTATGACCTTAAATATGCCATTGTATATTTTCATAATGTATTTGGCCCACGCGAGCTCGAGGGTAAATACGGAACAGTCATTGAAATATTTAAGCAAAAATATTTAAACAACGAACCAATACCCATGCGACTACCAGGGACACAAAAGAGAAGCTACACTTCTGTGGAGGACACTGTTGACGCACTTATTTTGGTTGCAGAGAAAGGATTAGGTGATGGCTACGGCATTAGCTCCGCAAAAGAATATTCAACAATGGAGGTAGCAAAATTATTTAAGACTGAGATAACGATGCTTCCTGCCCGCAGTACGAGTAGACCGTCATCTACTATCGATACTACACAGATAGAAGCGCTTGGATGGAAAGCCACACGGACACTCGAGGACTACGTTAACGAGTTCCTAGCAAAGAACCCCAGAACATAAAGTAGTATTTCCATGAAAAAAATTCTCATTTTTTCCCTTACTTACTATCCTAATTCAGTTGGGGGCGCAGAAGTAGCTATCAAGGAGATTACCGACCGGATTTCGCCAGATGATATTGAATTTCATATGGTGTGTTTGCGATTTGATAGCACATTACCAAAAGTAGAAAAAATTGGAAATGTGATCGTGCACCGTATTGGATTTTCAACACAGAGTCCCACAGCAGAAGATTTAAAGAAATTTCCACTTCACCTAAACAAGTTTATTTTTCAGTTTAGTGCCGCGTTCATGGCGATACGTTTGCATCGCAAATATCACTACGATGGTATTTGGGCAATGATGGCGCATGCTGTCGGTGTTCCCGCAGCAATTTTTAAAATTTTGAACCCTAAGGTTGGGTACGCACTAACGCTTCAAGAGGGCGATCCAATTCCCTATATCGAAAAAACAGTGCGACCACTGTGGCCACTTTTTACACGTGCATTTACGCGGGCAGACGTCGTGCAGGTTATTTCTAGCTTCCTCGGCAACTGGGCGCGCGCGAGAGGATTTAAAGGCCCACTTGAACTCATCCCAAACGGCGCATCGCTTCCCGCACAAGAAAGTTATTCAGATTCCGAAATAAGAGCACTCAAGGAAAAATATGGAAAGAAGGAAGGAGATATTTTTATTGTAACGGTCTCGCGATTGGTAGAAAAAAATGCAGTAGATGATATTATTCGCGCTCTTTCGCGTTTGCCACAGGACATAAAGTTGCTTGTTGTTGGGGGTGGACCTGATGAAGAAATGTTGAAAAATCTAGCGCGAGAATTAAAAATAGAAACTCGCGTGAGGTTTACCGGGCAGGTAGACCGCAAGCAAACTGCAGAGTGTAGAGCAATCTCTGATATTTTTGCGCGCCCCAGTCGCTCGGAGGGAATGGGAAATTCATTTGCTTCAGCAATGGCTTCGCGCATCCCCATCATTGCGACCCAAGAGGGGGGACTCATAGATTTTATTTTCGATGCAAAGCGCAATCCCGACAAAGAGACCACCGCGTGGGTTGTAGACAAAGATAGTCCAGAGAAAATTGCCGAAGCGGTAAAGGATATTCTCGCGCACCCCGAACAAGTAAAAAAAGTTGTCGCCACTGCATACAAGCTAGTTTCCGAAAACTACAATTGGGATTTCATAGCGCGCGATATGAAAGGAAAAGTATTTGACAGGATAATATAAAGGTGATACAATTGTTGCTGTGTAAATGGTGGCTTAGAAATAAGCTTTATAGTTTTTTGTCAACCTGAGGAGATGAAAATTGAGTAAGAAAATAGGACTACTTTTGAGAAGCTATGCAAAAACCCCAGAAGATGTCGCAGGTGTTGTAGCTCGCGCTCAAAAAAGTATCGCACATGCTAACAGCTTGTATTATCCAGACGGCGAAGCGATATTTCAGGCTATTGTTGTTCTTGTTCCGCGAGATTACGATTGTGGGGAAACCTACAGAGCTCTGCCAAAAGAAATCAATCTTTTTGAAGACTGCGATGTCAGCACACTGGTCCAAGAGGCCTCGGGGCATCATTCATGCGGAGCCCTTAATGTGGGGATTACAATTCTCGACTTGTCCTCGTTTGACTATGCCGTCATTATTTCGAACAAGGCCATAGAAGCATTGACGACAGATACAATGGTAGCAATGCTCGAGGCATTCGACAAGGGCGCAAAAGTTGTTGGTGTTGCGGTGGACGAGCTTCAGGATGTTGTTCTCGGTGGGCGTGTGCAAAACACGTTTGCAGGGTGGGACATCAAGGCGCTTCGCGACGTTGGAGGGTTTGATTCCGAAACTACTGTTGAGGAGATTGCTCCGTCAGTAAGATTGATTTGCGAACATGGCCCATGTATTGCAATTCTCAATCCAAAATTAAAGCCTACACTTAATATTCGGCAAACTGCTGAAGCGAGGCTTCATCACGATGAAATTATATCGAAAAAGCTTGGACTACAACAAATAGAATTAGATCGCATGGAAGCTGACTTCTCCTTCATCCGTAGCGGTATTTTGGCAGGCTACCCACAGCAAGTTTGAAATCGCTCTGAGCGTGTGCTCCCTGCTTGCAGGGAGCATTTTTTTGCCAATTTTTACACAAACGAGTATGATAAAGGAATGAATACTTATGATTTTGTACTCGCGCTGGTAAAGAATGCAGGCGAACTTTTGTTGAAACAATCAAAAGAGACTTTTTCGGTGACTATGAAAAACAATGATCCAAGAGACATTGTGACCGCGGTTGATATTGTAGTGAATGATTTTTTGGTAACCGCGCTTAAGAATGAATTTCCAACGTACGGTATTTATTCTGAGGAGGGCTCTGAATCAGCAGATTCAGGTCCTGGACCAGAACTATTAAGCGGGGAATACGTGTGGGCAATAGACCCAATAGATGGCTCTGCAAATTTTGCGAGACACATTCCGCACTTTGCAATTTGCGTAGGGCTTTTGTATAAGGGTGTTCCTGTACTCGGTGTTGTTTATAACCCCATCACGCGCGAAATGTTTAGTTTTAAAAAAGGCGAAGGTGCATATTTGAATGGAGAGAGGATAGAGGTTTCCAAAATAACTGACCTCAAGAAAGCTCAGGTATTATTTAAAGCGGGAAGAAAGCCAGAGCTATGGAAGTGGGGTGGTGAAGGATACGAAAGGCTTCTCGCAAACGCAAATAAATCGGGCAATTTTGGGGGTTCTGCGCTTGATACCTGTTTTGTGGCTTCTGGACGCGTGGAAGCAAACATTTACGGAAGACTCTCTACTTTTGATATTGCGAGTGCGATAGGTATCCTTGTTGAAGCAGGCGGTCGTGTGGTAAATAAAAATGGCGATGCGATTACGTTCTCAAAAGAGCCGCAAAAAGTATTTATGTCCAACAATGAGAGTATTGAGAAGGCCGTACTCTCGCTTTTAGGCTAAGGCAAATTCTCGTTGGCGTTCTTTTTCTTCTACAGAGCGAAGTGAGTCTCTTTTTGTAAGGTAATCGCTGCGGATGTTGTCTGCGAGTTCTTTGTTAGTAGGTAATGCCTTGAGTACATCGTGCCAAAATTCTATACGGACCTCAGTAAGAAGACGCAAATTTCCTTCAGTTTTCTTGAGTGACCGCGTGTAGTATTCAAGGAGCTCGGCAACTTTAAGTACTCGCATGAGGCGCAAACTCAAATATTCTTCCTCACCTCGATTGTCTAAAATATATCTAGTAAGAAGTTTTTCAAGCTTCGGGTTATGTATGAGCATATAGTTTAGAAAGCGCGCCCATCCTTCATATTTGTTTGAAAAATATACCGCAGAACAGTCGAGCATATAGACCTCGCTATTCTTTATTCTAAAGTTGTGTGGCACAAAATCTTGATGAACGAGATACCTTGAATATCGGTCTATTATCGGTTTATTGGATTTCAAAAAATGAGTTGCTGTTTCAAGTGTTGAGGAGAGATTTTTATTTGGAAAATTCTCTTCAATCTTTTTCTTAAAAAACTCAAATTTTTCAACATTTTTGTCTGCATCAAAAACAGGAAATGTATTCTTAATAGTACGAAGGTGTTCAAATGTTGCAGCATGAAAAGCCTCCTGAGCTTCAAATGCGCGTAATGCAAGAAAAAACTGCTCTTCAAGAGTGTGTGCAACGAATACTTTTTCTTGTGGTACATACGAAGTAATCCAAACAAGGAAACCATCATGCTCTGCATAATAAAGCTCCGCAGGAAGCATAATATTTTTTTTAGTGAAAGAAAGAGACTTTAAAAGGTCGCGTGTATTTTTTTCAGTTTCAATCTCCTTGCGTCCATTGGGGTGTTTACTTGTCTTTATTATCACACGCTCATTATTCTTTATGTGTTCTCCCAAAAGAACCAATTTGTCCTTTGTCATGAGATAGCGTTCCCCACTGAGATGAGGTTGGTCGTCTTTTAGAGAAAATCCAATTTCCCCTAAAATACTAGAAATTTTCTCAATCTCACCTTTCCTTGTGGTTTCCAAGGATTCGTTCTTCTGTGTTGATTTCACGGTAATTGTATCCTATAATGACAGAGCATTTTTTACAACCTTATGAAAACAATTTTAGTTACTGGTGGGGCGGGCCTGCCCGCCAACCACCCTACCTCAAATTAATCTGTATACTACGTATATGAGCACCAAAAATAAAAAATCACAGACAGTATTTGTCACCGGTGGGGCGGGATTTATCGGCTCAAACCTCATAGAAACACTCCTGAAACGCAAAAATGTGGACCGTGTGGTCTGCGTAGACAACCTGGACCCATTTTATGATCCTGCATTTAAGAGAGAGAATATCAAGCCTTTTTTGAAGAATGAGAAATTTAAGTTTTATAAAACAGATATTCGCAATTTTTCTGCGCTAGAAAAAATTTTTATAAAAGAAGTGCCGACGCACGTGGTGCACATAGCAGCAAAGGCAAACGCTCGCCTTTCAGTGAAAGATCCAGAAGAATATGAAACGGTGAATATACACGGAACCCTCAATCTCCTGGAGCTTTCAAAAGACCAAAAAGTTAAGAAATTTATTTTTACTTCTTCCTCGTCTGTCTATGGCAACAGTGCAAAGTCTCCATTTTCAGAATTAAGCTCAACAGATTTCCCGCTCGCTCCTTATGGTTCGAGCAAGAAGGCAGGGGAAGTCCTCGCGCACACATACGCGCATAATTTTAAACTCCCCGTAGTGTGCCTACGCCTTTTTAATGCATATGGAGAGCGTCAACGTCCAGACCTCGTGATCTATAAATGGGTAGAAAACATCCTGAAAGGAAAGCCAATTGAGATGTCCGGTACCGGTAAAAGAGCGCGTGATTTTACGTATGTGGGCGATATCGTTCACGCAATTGAGCTCGCACTTAGCTCGAAAGGAAGCTACGAGATTTTTAATATTGGAAATTCAAAACCGGTTACGTTAAAAAAACTCCTCTCACTTGTTGAAAAAGCACTTGATAAAAAAGCAATTGCTAAGAGCCGCCCTAGTCATCATGCGAGCGTAGAATCTACATTTGCAAATACAAACAAAGCAAAAAAAGTTTTGGGTTGGGAGCAACAGGTGTCACTCGAAGAGGGGATTATGAAGTTTGTAAAGTGGCTACGCGAGAACAGATTTAAAAATATTAAGTAGGGTTTTTGTGTGCGCTTCCCATGAGAACTTCTCTTTGAGAAGCAAGGTGGCATCTTTTGCCAATTGTTCCGCTAATTTTTTGTTAGTAAAAAGACGCTCCACTGCTTTTGCAAGTTCTATGTCATCGCCAGCTTCTACGAGAAGCCCTGTTTTTTCATGGTAGACGGCCTCGTTAGTGCCGGGGATGTTGGTTGCTACCATAGGAATCTCGGCGGCAAAGCTTGTAAGTGCGGTGTGGGGGAGCCCCTCGTATGTTGAGTTTAGAACATACACTTCAGAATTTTTGCGAAGTTGCCATGTTTCGGCACGGGACACATTTCCGAGGAACGTGACACTATCTAAAACTTCAAAATCTTCCGCAATCTTTTGCAAATTTTCAAGCAGAGGCCCGTCTCCCGCAATGACAAGGCGCGCATCAGGGAAACTTTTTTTAATGATTGCGAGAGCGCGAATGATACCACCAATGCCCTTCCATGCAACAAGTCGTGCGGTTGTGGCTATCTGGTGCGGTTTGCGCGTGGTCGGAAAAGGTATGCTTTCGGGTCGCTCAGCTGCATTATAATTTACAACTGCGTTTTCTTTTTTTACGTCATAGGTTCGAATGAGTGCTTCACTTAAATATGCCGATGGTGTCGTGACGACGCTCGCACGGCGAAGAACAAATCCTTGAATCATCATCATCAAGCGAATTTTAATTCCTCCGTCAGGGTCCGCCATAAATTCTTCGAGACGTTTTTTTGTGCGCTTCCGCCCCGTTGCACGCTCCCACGCTTCGTCTCCTACAAATTTAAGTACAAAAGGAACTTTAGTTAGAAGGTGTACGAGTGCAACAGGAAGTCCCGCGGCCATTGCGTTTTGGACGTACATTACATCTGGCTTTGTTTTTTTAACCTCTCTAAGTAGTTTTAGAAAAAAAATAGCCAATCGAATAGGAAGTGGGCGACCTTTGCCGACTGGCACGAGCCGTGTATTGGGGAAAGCATCAGCGCTGTTGGTATATGCAATAACGGTTATTTCATTTGAGCCCGAAAGGTGTCCACAGAGCTCTTTAATATACGTAGCAGGACCGCCAATTTCTGGGGGATAAATGGGGGTCGCGATGAGGATTTTCATAATTTCCCCAGTATATCACAGCTCTATTTGTGGTACTATGAGGGGTATGAATCCCGTTAGAGACCCTCATGTTATTTTTTGTTAATATAAACATATGTTGAATAAATATTATTGGCAGTTTAATGTAATTAGACACGGAGATTTTATCTCCTGTCTCTAACGGGATGAAGGTTTTATCTATCTCAACGGACCGCATGGTTTTTGAAAAAGGGAGCGCTGTGCGATCGCGGCTTCTTGAGTATGGAGGACTTATAGAAGAGCTCCATGTCATTGTGTTCGCAAAAAAAAGTCTTGGACTTCACGATGAGGTAATTGAGCCAAATATTTTTCTCTACCCGACCAACTCCATTAGTAAATTTTTTTATATTGCTTCTGCTATTTTATTTGCGCTTAAACTGAGGCGTCGTGGCGTGATGATCGATGTCGTGACAACGCAAGATCCATTTGAGGCTGGATTTGCAGGATACATTATTGCTCGCATATTTAAATCGCACTTACATCTGCAAATTCACACAGATGTGATGAGTCCGTATTTTAGAAATGAATCAATGGTAAATCGTATCCGAGTGATGCTAGCAAAATTTTTGATTCCCCGAGCTCACGCAATTCGTGTTGTTTCAATGCGCATTAAAAAATCAATTGAAAGTATAGTAAAAAAGAATACATCAATAACGGTGCTTCCGATTACTAGTAACATCGAAAATACTAACCATGCCTCCGAACCCGATTTAAGGAAAAAATATCCTCAGTTCAACAAAGTCATTCTCGTTGCCTCGCGACTTGCGCAAGAAAAAAATATTGACATGGCACTTGATGCTATGCGCGCGGTGATCAAAAAATATCCACAGGCAGGACTTGTCATTGTGGGGGAGGGCACAGAGGAAACGCACCTGAAAAGTTTAGTAAGAGAATACAGCCTTGAGAAGAACGTTCTATTTGAGAGTTGGCAGAAGGACCTTTCACCATATTATCGCTCTGCTGATATTTTTCTCCTTACTTCAAATTACGAGGGATATGGCATGACGGTTGTGGAGGCGCTTTCTGCGGGATGCCCTGTCATAATGACTGATGTGGGTTGTGCAGGGGAAGTAGTAAAAGACAACGAAAATGGCCTTATAGTGCCCGTAGGCGACTCTCAGGCGCTTGTTCGTGCCATGGAGAGCCTGATCTCTAATAATGTAAGATTGACAGTAAAAATACCAGTATTATCCAGCAAGGAAGAATACCTTGCTACATATAAAAAGTCATGGGATGACCACATTCGCAGAGACACCAGTTTCCTGCTAATATAGAGAAATTACGTGTCCCGTTAGAGGTCACGACTGCAAATATGACAAAAATCACGAAGAATAAAATAACTAAAAGCTCTACAGATAATTCTATGGACAAAGATTCGTCGCGCCCTACCTCTAATGGGATGAAAATTGGATTTATCGGACAAGGGTGGATTGGTAAAAATTATGCGGACAATTTTGAAGAGCGTGGCTATGAAGTGGTGCGTTATGCGAAGGAAGAACCGTATGATTTAAACAAGGAAACTATTGCTCTGTGTGACGTGGTATTTATTGCTGTACCAACTCCAACAACGACACAGGGGTTTGATGATTCAATTGTGCGCATGGTGGTCTCGCTTGTCGGAGCAGGGAAAACTGCAGTGATCAAATCAACGATTCTTCCAGGGACGACGGAGTCGATCCAAAAGGAGAATCCAAATATAGTTGTTCTTCATTCTCCAGAGTTTTTAGTTGAGGCGACAGTAGTTCACGATGTGGCGAATCCTTCTCGAAATATTATTGGTGTTCCATTTTTTAACGAAAGGTACAGACGTGCTGCAGACCAAGTGATGGAACTATTACCCCGCGCACCCTATGAAAACATTTGTACCGCACGCGAGTCTGAGCTCATTAAGTACGGCGCAAACGCGTTTCTTTACACGAAGGTTGTGTTTATGAATATGCTTTATGATCTCGCACTAAAAGAAGGAGGCTCATGGGAAGCGGTGCGTGACGGAGTTGCAAGCGATGCGCGCATTGGGTCGTCGCACATGAACCCCGTACACAAAACAGGACGGGGCGCAGGGGGACACTGTTTTATAAAGGACTTCGCAGCCTTTCGCGAGGAATATGAACGTGTCGTGGGAGACAAATTAGGAGGCAACCTCCTCCGCAGTTTTGAGGCAAAGAATAATGATCTACTAATTTCTTCAAAAAAAGACATAAAGTTACTAGAGGAAACATATGGAGATATTGAAAAAATTAAGACAAGGCTTGAGAGTTAGTATTTAAATTTTTTATATTTATGAAACTTTTGATTTGTACTCAGGTAATGGATAGAAAAGAATCAGCCCTTGGTTTTTTTCAAAAATGGGTTATTTCACTTGCACCACACTATGGCAGTATTGAGGTGATTTGCCTGAAGGAAGGGGAACACACACTACCTGCAAACGCGCGTGTTCATTCACTCGGCAAGGAAAATATTTCTGGCCCAGCTTTTTTAAGGCGCTTGAGATACGTCGTTCGTTTTTACCAGCTTGTGTGGAGTTTACGCAAGGATTATGATGCCGTATTTGTGCACATGAATCAGGAATATATATTGCTTGCAGGTATTTTTTGGAAACTTTTTGGAAAGAAAGTGTATATGTGGCGCAATCATTACGAGGGCAGTTTCCTTACAAACATTGCGGCAATGTTTTGTAATAGAATATTTTGTACTTCAAAGTATTCTTATACTGCACGCTTAAAAAAAACGGTTTTAATGTCCGTGGGAGTCGATGTTGAATCAGCACACATGGATGAACCAATTTTACGTATCCCTAGATCGATTCTTTTTTTAGGAAGACTTGATGAGTCAAAGAGACCAGATGTCCTTATTGATGCACTTGGCATTCTTAAAAATGAAGGCATTGATTTTACTGCCTCCTTTGTTGGCGGCCCATCAAAGGAGGATTCAGATTATCCAGCAGTCCTTCGCGCTCAGGTGGAAAAATTAGGAATAGCTGATCGCATTACGTTTGTTGGCGCAGTACCCAATACTGAGACGTATCGTTATTATCGTAGTTCAGAGAACTTTGTGAACTGTAGCAGGAGCGGTATGCTGGATAAAACAATCTTTAAGGCAGCAGTGTGTGGATGCTTGGTCTTGGCTACAAGTCGCGACTTTGCAGAGCTCGTGGGTGAAAAATACATTTTTGAAGAGAACAATCCAGAAATGCTCGCAAAAAAATTAGACATTTTCCTTTCTGCCACAAAGGAGGAACGCGTTCAGCTTCATAACGCTTTATCTGAAAGTATTAAGAAACACAGTCTTCCGGTTCTCGTAGAAAACCTTATCAAGCAGATTGTTATATAATTCATTTATGAGTGAAATAAAAGAATTTGAGAATAGAAGATGGAGAGAAGGGGACCAGAAACCTGTTTTTCGTCATGCAGAAACTATTGAGATGATAGAAAAAGGTGAAAGAATATTAGACATTGCTTGCGGGGACGGACTTCTTCTTCAAGAGCTTAAAGGAAAAGGCGCGATAGTCGCTGGAGTTGATATTTCGGATGAGGCTATAAAAAAGTGCAGAGAAAAAGGACTCGATGTTTCATTGGTCGATATTGCAAGTGAAAAACTCCCCTTCAAGAATGGTGCGTTTGATACTGTGATTATGCTTGATGTTCTAGAGCATCTTTATTTCCCAGAAAAACTTTTAGAGGAGGCAGTTCGTACGTCTAAAAAACATATTATTATCAGTGTACCAAATTTTAATTCGCTTCCGGCACGGTTGCAGGTTTTGTTTGGTGGTGTTCCTGAGAACAACCGTCCTCACAAGGGTCATGTTTTTTGGTTTAATTACGAAAACCTAATGGGCATGCTTAAGCATAGTAACCTTCAGGTTTCTATAATAAAAACAAACACGATATTTGAAAATTATATTCTCATTGGCGCTTGTACTAGGTTTCTCGCAAAAATGTTTCCATCCTTGTTCGCCCTATCTTTTGTAATGAAGGTAGTAAAATAGAAAACATATGAAACTTATATATTTTACATCAATGAGATACCCAGCCGACAACGGCATGAAAATATATGCGCGGGAATTGGCAAAGGAGTTTACTAAGGTTTTAAAAGAGAAATTTATTTTCGTTGTAGCTAATAATTTTTCAGACGAACTTAAGGATATTAATTGTTTGAATCTAGCTTTAAAAATTAAAAAATTTAGGTCACCATTTTTTTTCTTTTGGATACCGTATTTTGTATTTATATCAAGGAAGGAAAAAGATTTAGTTTTTTTTAGCAATGACACTTTTCTATTGACGTTTTTGATTTTTTGGAAAAAATTTCTAAGATTTAATTATCGAATTTGCTCTGATTGGCACCATCTGCACTATAATAAAAAAGAAAAATTTATTATAAGAAATAGTGATGCCTTAATAACCACGTCTAGGAGACTAAAAGATGACCTAATAAAGCTCGGGGAAGTTCCTGGAGATAATATTTTTTTTGCATATGGAGGTGTGAATTTAAATATTTACAATGATACTTTTTTTTCAAATCAAGCATCACTTGGGCTTCCTGAAGGGAAAAACCTCATTGGATACATCGGCTACTTCAAGACTTTTGGGCTTGAAAAGGGGATACCAACAATGATTCGTGCTCTCGCACTTCTTTCCGACGAATTTGCAATGGCTTTTGTAGGTGGAAAGAATGATGAGATACGTGAGTACACGGAGCTTGCGAAAGCTCATGGAGTTGAGGCAAGGTGTTTTTTCTTTGGAGTTAAAAAGGGGGACGAAGTTGCACAGTACCAAATGTCTATGGATATTATCGCAATACCATATCCAGATCAGCCAGGATTTGGCTATCCAATGAAGGTTTATGAATATATGGCAAGTAGACGGCCAATAATTTATTCTAAGTTGGGTTTAGTCGAGGAGGTTATTGGAGACTGCGCATACCCGTTTATTCCTGGTGATTCTAGTAGTTTTGCAGAGGCAGTTTTAAAAATTGCCAACAATAAAAAAGAGGCTGATAAACATGTTCTTCAAGCATATGAAAAAGTAAAAGGTTATTCATGGGAGAGTAAGGCAATAAAGATAACAGACTTCCTAACGAAATGACTCAAGATACATTACAAAATAAAAAATCAAAAAAACTATTTTTGATTTTTCACGGGAGATTACCAAGCAATAAAGCTGCGTCACTTTTTGCTGCCAAGAGTGCTGAAGCATTTGCAGAGGAAGGTGTTCAGGTAGTACTCATGGTGTCGAGACGACTCGGCAGGGAAAAAGGTAATCCTTATGAATATTATAAAGTAAAAAACAATTTTTCTATTGTATATTTGCCAATTTTAGACATTCATTTTCCTAGTTTTATAGAGTCATTCCGTTTTGTTTTGAGCTACGTTTCTTTTTCTCTGTTTTGTCTTTTGTATTTATTGAGATTTGCAAAAAATGAGGACATTATCTACTCAAACGAATATCTTCCACTTTTTTTTGCATCCGCTGTATTTAGAAATACTTTTTATGAAATGCATGATTTTCCAGAAAATTGTCGTGGAATTTTTGGAATTTTCATTAGAAGAATGAAGTGGGTATTAATTCACAACAACTGGAAAGCGAAAACTGCCGAGGAAATTTTTGATATTAATAAAAATAAAATTATATGTGAGGCTAATGCTGTCCAAATAGAAGATTTTGATATCGCTCTTTCTAAAGAGGAGGCTCGCCAAAAACTATCACTCCCAAATGATAAAAAAGTTGTAGTATACACAGGACATTTGTATTCATGGAAAGGGGTGGATACTCTTGCTTTTGCCGCTACCAAACTCCCTAAAAATTACTTGGTGGTTTTTGTAGGTGGTACACCAGAGGACATAAGAAAGCTCGAAGATGCACACAAAAGGACAACAAATATTTTAATAGTTGGGTGGAAGCAACACTCAGAGGTTCCTATTTGGCAAAAAGCAGCAGATGTACTCGTTTTACCAAATACCGCTAAAGAAAATATTTCAAAATACTATACTTCTCCAATGAAGCTTTTTGAATACATGGCAAGCATGAGACCTATTGTTGCTACTGATATTCCATCGATACGTGAAATTCTTGGTGAGACAAATGCGATTATTGTTTTACCAGACGATCCAGACGCGATGGCGGAAGGAATTAAAAAGGCAATAGATGACGAAAGTCTCACAAAGACTATTATAGAAAAGGCATATCGTGATGTCGAGCTACGTACTTGGAAAAAACGAGCGGGAAGAATTTTGGACTTTATAGAGAAGAAGTAAATTATACAACTCTAGTCATAATAGTCTGTATATTTTGCCTTTTCTATGCTAGGATACATAGATATTAATGGACATTGGAGAGGTTGGGGTCATCCAAAGAGTTTTAAAAAATAAACATGCTTGAATTTTTATTAGCCCAGGCGAGGGATTATAGACTTATCGCAAAATATATTATTTCTGGATCAATCGCCGCAGTATCTCAGCTCGGGATGCTCGTTTTTCTAGTAGAGCGCGTTCACGTATGGCATCTTTTAGCAGTAGTGTACGCATTCTTCTTTTCTGCTTCTATTGCTTTTTGTTTGCAAAAATTCTGGACATTTAATGACCGTTCAATGCGCAGAGCACATTTCCAAGCAGCCTTGTATGCGATACTTATTTTAATAGCGCTCTCGCTCAATGTTTTGTTAATGTACATTTTCGTAGATATATTTCAGATCTGGTATGTCATTGCTCAAATAATCACAATGGGGATGGTTACTGTCGTAACTTTTTTAAGCAACAAATATATAGTTTTTGGAGACCACGAGGCGATGCCATTTTTTAAAACAAGAATATTCATTTTTTTCAAAACGCACAAAATAGTAATTGGTGTTTTTCTGCTTGCAGTTTTGGCTCGCTTAGTATTCTTTTTTATCTGTCTCCATGCCAATGGTGGAGACCTCATTACAACAATACGCGGACAGGATGGATATTTTCAATTGAGCCGGAACTTGCTCCTTGGCAATGGTTTTAGTATTAATTCAGAACAACCCTTTCTCCCGTACTCGTACGGGGTCCCTGGATATCCGTTTTTCTTATTTGGGATTTTATGGCTAACAGGTAGCTACGCAGTAACTGGTATGACTCAACTCATCTTGGGCGCTACTATACCTGTATTAGGAATGTATTTGACTCGTCTGATTGTTCCTTCCTTTCGAAACGCACCACTTGTTGTAGGCTTATTGCTTGCTTTCTCTCCATATCAGATTCTCTTTTCCTTTATTTTTTATACAGAGACACTTTTTACGGTGATTTTTGGATTATTTCTTATTGTTTTTTTGAATTTTCTAAAAACACCCTCAACCAAACTGGCACTTGCCACAGGACTTCTTTTGGGCATCGCAACACTTGTTAAACCCACTGTTCAATATTTAGCACTCGTGGTAATTATTTTTTCATTGTGGCATTTCAGGGGGAACTTAAACAAAAAACAATTGATTAGATTCGGCTTGCTTCTCTCTGCGTTTCTGTTGGTCATGTCACCATGGCTCTATCGCAATTATGAGACGTTTGGTGCTGCTAATCTAAGTTCCCAAATGCCATTTAACCTTCACGGGGTGCTATTGCCGTCAGTTTTGGCCATAGCAAATAGCACTAGTTTTAGTGTGGAACAGGCGAAACTTCCAATTTATCTAGATCTAAGTCTTTCTGAAATGTCTGCTTTGTCTGCGCGATCGATTAAGGAGATAGCACAGCACCCTGTTGCGTTAATTGAACTTTCTGCGTTAAGTGCTTTTACTTTTTTTACGCATGATGGAATGCTCACCTTTTTGCAGGCAGCCGGAGTAAGTCCTGTTTCGTTTCTTCAGAAACCGGCACTTATTATGTTGCTCACTACGCCATGGGAGCTTACTAAATCTGTTTTCGTACAAATACATACCTCAATGGGGGCTGTTTTGTTGGCTCGTATTTTTTGGGTTGTCATGACGGTATTCTTTGGAGTTGGTTTATATCGGCTTTGGAGAGAGCGTCTTTTTTCGGGAGCACTTGTTTTTGTAAGTATTATAGTATTTTATTTTATGCTCACCACTATGATAAATGGGCTAGCGGTGAATGCTAGGTTTCGCATGCCTGTAGAGCCTATTATTTTTGCTATCGCTTATTCCGGTTTGATGTTATCTTATAGAAGTATTAAAAAATAATTTTCATTATGAACAATAAAAGGTTGTCAATAATTATCCCGTGCTACAATGAAGAAGGAACAGTCGGTCTTGTTGTGGAGCGCTTACTCAATGTTCCTTTTTCGGGATGGGATCCTGAAATCATTGTCATTAACGATGGTTCAACAGATGGCACTGCAACGGTCTTGGAAAAGTTTGCAACAAAAGTAAGAGTAATAAACCTTGTTCAAAATAGTGGTAAAGGAAGCGCCGTAAAAGCAGGAATAACTGCTGCAACAGGGGACTACGCCATTATTCAGGATGCTGATCTTGAATGCACCCCAGAGGAGATACCACTCCTCCTCGTACCCCTACAGGGTATTTCTTCTGACGCCAAGGTGGTTGTTATGGGTTCACGAGAGCTAAACAGAGAAGGGGACTCGGGAAAAGGTAAGTTCTTCCCAAGAATAGGTTCGTTGTCTATAACGAAACTTATTAATTTCCTTTACGGTTCATCATTAACGGACGCCCTAATGGGATACAAACTTTTTCCTCGTGCGACTTTTGACTATTTTACTGTTGGTAGGTTTGAAGCTGAAATGATTTTTATAACGCGCGTTCTCAAAGAAGGTTATAAAATCGTTGAAGTACCAGTATCCTATGACCCACGTGCAGAAGACGCAGGGAAAAAAATACGATACCGAGACGGTATAAAAATAATTTTAAGAATTCTTAGGTTTTGGGCAACAGGGAGATAGTTATTTAAATATGGAAATAAAACAAAACAAATTATCAAGCGTATCCTTCTTTTGTCCAGCATATAACGACGAGAAGAACTTACCCGTTCTCGTACCGTACGTTTCTAAGTTTCTTTCCGAAATAACCGATACCTATGAAATAATAATTGTGCACGATGGCGGACCAGATAAAACGGGGGAGGTAGCAGACGGGTTAGCCACAGAATTCCCCCATGTCAGAGTAATACATCATCCTAAAAATCTTGGTTATGGGGTAACCCTAAGAGACGGATTTTCAGCCGCAAAATATGATTATGTGATGTATACAGATGGTGATAATCAATATGATGTACGGGAATTTTTGCCTAACCTATATCTTTTAAGTGATGCAGACGTATTAAGTGGATATGTCACCAAAAAAGCCGCATCATTTCGTCGAAAGGTTCAATCAGAGGTCTACAACTGGCTAATAAGAATTTTATTTTTTGTTTGGTGCCGTGATATAGATTGTGCAATGAAAATTTACAAACGAAATGTTTTGAACAATATTCAAATTAAGAGTCCCAGCTGTTTTATTGATGCAGAAATGATTATTAAAGCAAAAAAAGCGGGATTTATAGTTGCACAATTTCCGGTTACACATTTTCCTCGTACAGAAGGAGTTGCGTCCGGCTCGAAATTCAACGTAGTTATGGATACGATTAGGGATATGATAAAATACAGATTTGGAGCACTATAATTTTATGATACACAAGACAGACAGGGTCGTAATAACGGGATGCGGGGGAATGCTTGGAGAAGCAGTCTTCGATATTTTTAAGGATGCATGTCAGGTTCGAGCCTCTGATATTGACTTAAACGTACCATGGCTTGAGCGCCTCGACGTGTCAGTTGCCAAGGATGTCGCGTTGTATTTGGAAAAGGTAAAACCTAACTACATTGTTCATCTTGCAGCATTGACCGATATGGAATACTGCGAGCTTCATCCTGAAGAGGCTTACGCGACTAATACAGGCGGGGTACAAAATGTTGTGGAATATGCGAGAGAGCACAACATACCTTTAGTTTATATTTCCACTGCGGGTATTTTTGATGGCGGGAAGGATGAATACACTGAGACTGATGTTCCAAATCCACTTAGTGTGTATGGCAAATCAAAATACGGTGGGGAGCTTGTGGCAAAAACACTCCCAAAATCGATTGTAATTAGAGCCGGTTGGATGATGGGAGGAGGACCCAAAAAAGATAAAAAATTTATAAATAAGATTATTAAGCAGCTACGCGCAGGGTCAAAGGAATTAGCGATTGTAAATGACAAATTTGGTACACCATGTCACACATATGATCTCGCGCAGTCTATAAAATATCTTCTTGACAACAATGAGTACGGCCTATACCATGGTGCCTGTGAAGGTGGAGGAAGCAGAGCGGATATATCTAGGTATCTCCTAGAATGTCTGGGGTTAGATAACCAAGTAAAGGTTAAGGAAGTTGACTCAAGTTATTTTGCAGAAAATTATTTTGCAAAACGCCCACGGTCAGAAAAGCTTATAAATATAGAATTGAAAAAAGTAGCCCCTCACCTTACTAGAGACTGGAGGATATGCTTGAAGGAGTACATCGATAGATTTAATTGGAACTTGTGGGACCTTAATACTTCAGGTATGGAAAGAAGCTTTTATAAAAATTATTTTAAAATAGAAAAAGAGCACTGGCTCATGGTAGTAAGAAGAATGATTGTCGAGGATAATCTTAAGTCTTACTCTGTAAAACCCCCAAGAGAAACAAAGGTTCTCGATTTTGGCTGTGGATCAGGGATTTTTGTAGATGAGATAGCAACGCTTGGGTATAAAGCTCATGGGCTAGACATCTCTGAGGAAGCGATTAAATTTGGGGTGCTTCAGGGTATAAAAACCTGGGAGTTATTGATGCGCACAAAATTGATTTTCCTGACAATACTTTTGATGCGGTCTGCACCCTTGATGTCCTAGAGCACCTAGAGGATGAAGAATGGGCACTGGACGAAATAAGGAGAGTGCTAAAACCTGGCGGAATTTCTGTTATTATGGTGCCAGCATACATGTTCCTTTGGGGGGTGCAGGATGACGTCGCTCATCATTATCGACGCTACACCAAAGGCTCACTTTTGAAGAAAATTAAAGAATCAACATCTCTGAGTGTGGTTCGTTCTTCCTACTTTAATACATTACTTTTTATTCCTATCGCAATAGTGCGTCTGGGAAGCAAAATACTAGGCATACGGGGAAGGGAATCAGATTTCGATATCAATAGTCCTTTCTTGAATAAACTTTTGTTTGCCGTTTTCAATTTTGAAAGAAAGATACTAAAAAAATTAGGTTTTCCATTTGGCGTTTCTGTTTTGGTTGTTCTAAAAAAATCTGAATAAAAGAAGCACAAACTCTACCGAAGATAGATAGCATTAACTGTTGGACTCTTTACTTCTGGAACATAAAGTGAAAGACCAGATATTTTTTCCGAAAGTGCATATGTGTAAATCTGCAGAAGGTCTACCTCAATATGGTAGTAACGCTTGTCGCCTTTAAGTACGTAAGGAGTGTAGTCATCTATGCGTATTTTTCCTAGTTCATTACTAGCATCAAAATCATTTTTGAAATAAAATGAAAGCTCTAGGTTTCCATGTACGTTGTCTGTATAGAGTGTAATGTCAACTACATGTAGTTTTTCTGGATCAATATTTCTTTGATAAATTAAAATTTTTCTACCTGAATCAATTTTTAATTTATTCTCCGCTTCGTCCACGAGGGGAGGAAGAATCTTATAACTCAATATGCCAGAAGTTGCATAATAGGAACGAACAACTGAAGAAGCCGAAAGTTCACTTAAAAAGTCCTTACTTACAACAGATCGAATGCTTGGAACGGTCATTACACTTCGAGTTTTGACATCTGGAGGCATCTCAGCATTTCTAACAAGTTTGATTGGTGTTTTTTTGTCAAAAAATAGTAAATAATCCGCGAGAGTGAATCCTGACATTGTTTGCTCAAAAATATGTGTGCCACTTAAATTTGGTATTACAAGGGAGCTACTGTTCTTGCTTAGCGTAGCGAGCTCAGACAAAAGAGTCCTGTCCAACCTCGTTACAGCCTCCTTTCTAAGTACAGATTCAGTTCTCGTTCTCACGGCCTGAAAACTAAAGGCCTGCTGAGTAGCAAAAAGAATAATTACAATTGATACTATTATCCGCAGTGATTTTCTGCCACCTATTTCTAAAAAATGGGAGGCACCAACCGCAATAAGTAAACAATATAAATAATAAGGCGCACCAGCGTATCGGTAATCGAAATCAGGAATGATTTCGTGGTTTGGTCGTGCTACTACAACCATTGAAATAGTAATAAACATGATAAGCCCCAAGAGAATAAAAAGTTTCTTCTCTTTGTTTTGTGAATATTTCAAAGTAAACCAAAAAAGTCCTGCGTTTAATACAAGTATTATAGCCTCAATGATATACCAAAATGATTTTACATGACCTTGTATCGACGGATGAACCAATATTTTGACAATGTTAGGAGCAAACAGAGAAAGCGATACACCAGAAGAAAAAAAAGCAAGAAAGTTTTCAACAAGAGGAAAAAATCTCCAAAGTACCTCCTTGCTACCTGTAGTTGAAGTCCCTGTATCACTCAGTGCAGATAGAAAAGTATTTGGCTGTAATATCATAAATGTAATTGTTAGGAAAATAACAAACAGGGTGGAGGCTCCAAGAAGGAGTAATAAAGGAGCCCTATTCGTTTTCAAGAATTTCATTATATCCACACGTCGTATTTTGAATGAGTCACTCTGGGACCAGTAAGAATGCATTATAAAAATAAGTGTTGCGGGGATTATCCATACTCCAGATGTATCAGCAGCAAGAGCAAACAAAAGAGAAACCACAAAAAAGGTAAGATATTTTTTTTGACTGGTTTGACCCCATGCCGTATATGCCCACATAGTGATTGTAAAAAACAATATAATCTGGAGGTATATTGACATAATATAAAAACCAGTAAGCATTTCTGCCCAACCTGTTGCACCACTAAAGAGTATCAAGAATATAAAAAAGCTACTGAGTTTAACACCCAGTCTCGCTAGGGTTAGATAGGTAAAAAATGGTATTAAGGCAAAAAGTATAAAAACAAAAATATTATATGCAGCCTCATTTTGTCCAAACAATATATCTAGTATTTCCATTTCTGCAGTAAAGAGGGGAATCGTGTGGTCATTCCCATGTGGTGTAAGTAGGGATTGTGAAAACGGGGCACTATGGTTGAGGCCGATAACTTCGATATCGTCCATATTAAAGTAACCACTTGTTATGTTTCCGAAATGACTCGCGAAGGAAAAAATAAAGCAAACTACAAGAATCAGACCATTTTTTTAATAGTACTAAACGAAGAGAATAGAAATTTCAGGTAATTCTCTGTTTTTTCTAGATATTTTCTTAAAATTAAAGAAGAAATAAATGCAATAAAAAGTATAGTGGTTGCAGTAAATAATCCTGATTTCATCCCATCAAAGTACACGCGAGCAGTGGGCCCAAATGCCTTAAGCTGTGAGTTATCAAATTTTAGTACTGCAACGAGCGCAAGGAAAGAAAAAATAAGAGCACCTCCTAGAAGAAAGAGGTGTATATATCGAGCAAAAAAGGATTCCGTGCTAGTGGTATGCATAAATTTCTTGTCGGCACGTTATTTAATAAATAGTATAGTGTAAAATTAGCAAACATGCCACAGAAAAGCATAGTTGCTTTCATAGATTTAAAATGGTATTTTTGATAGATAATGAAAATCTTAATCACAGGAGGAGGAGGGTTCCAGGGAAGTCACCTTGCGGAGTTTTTAGTAAAAGAAGGGCATACTATTTCTGTACTAAATACATATTCTGAAAATTCAAAAAAAAATTTATCTAGTATTATAAATAAGATAAATCTTATCTGGGGAAGTGTTACCGATAAGGAAATTGTTGATAAAAGTGTTCGTGGACACGAGGTGGTATTTCATCTAGCGGGGCATGGTAATGTAGACGAGTCTATGAAGGACCCACGCGGCTTTATCGAAGCAAATGTTCTAGGTACGTATAATATATTTGAGGCATGTAGAAAATATAATAGTCGTCTCATTCTAACATCAACAAGCGAAGTTTATGGAGATGGACATGATGAAAAGATGGATGGACTTATCAATGAGACGGCTGAACTTAAACCAAATAATCCATATGCGTCATCCAAGGCTGCTGCAGATAGAATTGCCTACTCTTATTTTAGGTCGTTTGACCTAGATGTGACTATTGTCAGACCCTTTAATATTTTTGGGGAAAGACAAAAGAGCGGACTATTTGGTGCGCTCATTCCTATTATTGTCGACAGAGCTTTGCGCGGTCAAGAGCTCATAATTTTTGGCGATGGCACTGCAGAGAGGGATTATTGTCATATTGATGATGCGGTTCGAGCATACTATTTAGTACTTAATAACAGTAATTTAAAAGGAAAGTCAATCAATTTCGCAAGTGGCAAAAGTACACAAGTCCGAGAAATCGTGGAATATGTGGCTAGGAAATTTGACGCAAAAATAGTAAATGGCCCAGCTCGTCATGGAGAGGTGATGCGGATCCCCGCAGACATTTCCTTTGCAAAAAGTTTAGGGTACATACCGAAAATTTCGATATGGGAGGGAATTGATAGATATATAGAATGGGCAAAAAAGCAACCAAAAGACTAGGGGTATAAAGATCTAGTAGTGTACAAAAGTTGAATACTTGTTTTCGAAGTAGTTTTTTTTGTTTAAGTAGTAGCTCCACTCTACTTCAGTACTTTGCATCACTACGAACGGAATGTTCCCATAATATGAAGCGAAGGCACCAAAGGTACTGTTTGAACCTACGACTGTGTCGGTCAACGAAAGTAAAAATAAATCATTCACAGCATTACCGGTACTTACTAAAATATTTAGCCCAGCAAAAAGTGAAGTATTAATAGGGCCATCAGAAGTGATCACGAAACACGTTTCCAGGGTGTTAAGTCCTAAAACAGTAGAGTATTCGTTTAGGATTTCTCTAACACGCGGTTGCGCGATAAAATATGCTCCGCCACGCCAATTTACATAGTCACCCTGTCTTACATGAACACCAACAATATTCTTAAACCTAACTCTCAAATTGTTAATCTGCTTATGCACTTCGGTTTCAATATCCTCACGTGGTTTAAAGTATTTTAGTACATCAACTCTGTATTTTTCGAGACCTATAGGATTTCTAAAAAGCCAACCATTGAAATAAATATTCTGCTCACCGTGTTCTAGTCTGGAAAGTTCTGCCTGCGGGGACTCTGTAGGAGGTAAATAAAAAGGAAGATTTTTTTTATTCGAATACGAAAGCATTCTATCAGCGGATATCTTCATAGAAAAATAAATGAGCCATGAGTAGAGTTTTCGCCACAGCTTTCTACGGAAAGCTGTTTTTCGCTTCGTATAATTTTTAAAAGGCAAATAAAAGATTATTCTAAAAAACCAGTTAGGAGCAGGCATCGTGAAATATTCACCATATTCAAAAAATGATGGGTTTACGATTTTATAACCCCGCTCGACCGTGTACGCATAGATGCTCGCGTAATTCCATAACTGATTGGCGAGTTCATTGCCATCTGCGCTTAAAATTATTGCTTTTTTCATAAATTCTTCACAGATTCTTTATTGATAGCAACATAGTTTGTAGTTGAAAATAATTCAAATTTTTCGTCATACTTGGGGATATGCTGTAACCCATCTTTAAGTACTCTAAATAATCTATAATTCGAAGAAAGTAAATCCCAGAAATCACGAAAATATGTGCGTGCATCAATATTTGCGCCACCAAATTCGAACTGAATTATATCAATATTCCCCGCCTCCAGCATATTTTTTGCGCCATGAAGAGCTCGTAATTCATTTCCCTCAATGTCAAGTTTAATAAAATTAATACGGCTAATTTTATTTGCACTACAAAACTCATCAATTGTAGTCAAAAAAATTTCTTCTTTCTCGTTAAACGCTTTTCCAGGAACGACACGTTCGTAGATACTTCCTAGTTTTGAGCCGGGAGAGTTTGAATAGAGGGGTACCACTTCGCTCTTTTCCCCAAGGCCCTTATTTATGAGCGTGACATTGTGAGGCACGAGCGCCATAGTTGTTTTAAGTAGAGAAAAAGCAGTTTTTGAGGGTTCAAACACAAAAAGGCTTATTGATTTCCCCAAAAAAATATCGATAATCGTTCGAGCATACTCACCCTTATTTGCTCCAACATCAAATATTGTAATAATTGTATCTTTATCAAAATACTTCCGCGCTCTTTCAAGAACGAGCATTTCACCGCTTGTCGAAACATCTCCACCACTCCCTATGTTCATTCCGTATAGGGAGATACGATAGAGAGACTCAAAAAATACCTGAAATAGTTTTCGACCGTATAGTATCTGCTTTATTTTTTTCAAGATATTATTCATAGGTTTTCTATTGGTAGCTCATAATATTCTGCAGTACGCATTTCTGGATCAAGGTTTTTAATTCCAATATATTGTTTGTTTCTTTTAAAAAATATACTACGATAAATTATTTTAAAAAATATAAGTAGCCATTTTTGCTGAAAGATATTCCGCAAAGAAAAAAATATTTTTATTAAAAATGAGGATGGAATTTTTTCACCCGAGATCATTTTTTGTTCCTTGCGATAGGGAGTCATATCAGCACTCAGTTGCCCTGCTCGTATGCGAAAGCGACTTATGGGGAAGTTTATGGACCAGAGCTCAGTTATCCTTGCAAACTTGGTCCATAGGTAGTAGTCCCCGGCATAACGAAGGTAAGAGGGGATACTCCCAGCTTCGACAGCAAGCTGTTTTTTCCAAAAAACACTATCTTGGTGAATAAAATAAGCGTTTCGGCCATAAACTCCTCGGGCTATCCATTCCTGATTGTAAATATAGCACATAGGTATTTTCTGTGCAGTTCGATTGTCCTCGTAGTCATATAGTGTCGCTCCTGTAACCCACATTATTTGAGGGAATTTTCTAAAAGTTTCTGCCACAACCATAAAGGCATTTGGAAGATATATATCGTCAGCATTGATATACGCACAGACTTCTCCCGTAGTCCGCGCAAACCCTTTATTAATGGCATCATACATACCTTTATCTTTCTCTGAAAAATACTTGACTGTTATTTTCTTGCAACGGATAGGAAACTTACCAGAGTTAATCTGTTCCGCATAGGATTTTGCAATCTCTAAGGTTTTGTCTTGTGAGCCACCATCTTGAATGATATATTCAATTTCAAAATCCCCCTCTTGAGAGAGAACGCTTTTTATTGTATCTGCTAGATACTTTTCACCATTATAGACTGGCGTAACAATTGAAAATTTCATATTAGGTATTTATTGTAGCCCACATACTCTACATTCTGTGAATTCTGTCGCCAAAGATACAGAGGAAGTTTGAAAACATAGCTATTTTTGAATGTTTCTGCGACTTGAAAATTAAAATCCCTATCGGCACCACGCCCCGTAAATGATGGCCAAATGCGATTGGGAAGTGCTCGAAAACGTACCTTCTCGACTACGGAACGTTTAAAAAGAGGACTATTCCCTGTACCCGGATAGGGTGCGAGAGACTTGAAAAAAAGTTTATTAATAATTCGTAAACGCTTCCACTCAAAAGGAATATATTTATTGAGTGGTCCTAGGATGGGAATAATTATCCCCTTTGTGTTTTTTGCCAGAGTGATAATCCCCTCGGGGAGTATTATGGCGTCAGAATGCTCCTTGAGGATTTTCTGAACGTTAAGCGCTTTCTCTAAATACTCAGGGTTAAATTGTTGCCAGTCAACACAGAGATGTGTTGCGTTATATTGCAATGCGAGTTTATATTGCACCTCAATTCGATTCAAAAGAGAAGCATCGTCGGCATCTTGAAATGTTATCCATTCGCCCGTTACTTTTTCGAAACCATAGTTGCGCGCTGAATACCCAGCGTTTATATTACGCCCGCGTTTATTAAATCGTTTTGGGTCATCATGGGGAAGTCTATAGTATTTTATACGTGAGTCCCTTGCTACGCATTCTTTAGCAAGTCTTTCAGTTTCTTCTTTCGGGTTATCTCCTACTATAATAATCTCAAGATTTTTATAAGTTTGTTTGCAAATAGACTTCACCGCTATGTCCAATGTTGTTGAACTATGCGTAGGAATAATAACTGATATTAATGGGCGACTCATATTTTTAATTTAGTATCTATGAAATTTTCGTACACTTTTGAGAAGACCTCCTTTGTATGACTATTTTTTGCAAACGTCCACGAATCGCGCGCAAGACTAGCTATTTTTTCAGACGGAAGATTTGAAAAATCCTCAATGATTCTACGGATGTTATTAATATCTAAATCTTGAACGACGATGCTTGGCGCGAGTTCATTTATACCTGTCTGTGGAGTAACGATGGGGAATAAGCCTGCTTGCATTGCCTGCACCACCGCCCCACCTCCCCCTTCGGACGCTGAAAGTCCAATAACCGCAGCACACTGGTCCATAACCTCACGGACATATTTATCTCCAACCATACTCTCACCACTCTCTCTGTTAAATCGAGGGCGACCATAGCGCATAATATTGGGGAGGGAGAGCTCATGGGCGTAGATCTCCTCAAACTCCTTTTCGTACGAGGCTGGACCCATAATCGTAAGGTGTAAGTGTGGAAGCCCTGCAAAAGCTTCAATTACGAGATCAAGCCCTTTCAGGATTGCACCCCCACCACCAAACCAAAGAAAATTTTTGCGCGCAGTTTCAAAATTTTTATGCTCAGGAAAAGAATACGTCTCCATTATAGGTACGGGGATAGGAATAATTTCCTTACCAAATCTGGCGTACGTACCATGAACGGTCTTGTTGCCATATCCCTCAAGAAAGTCTGCCACTCCAGGGTTGCTTGTAAGAGGGCTGGTGCGCACAGGGGGGAGGGTCACACCTCTTCTTTTTTCAACCGCATCTATCCTTTTTTGCTCCTCGTTGTTTTGAAACTCAGGGTAGGATGCAATAAGATGCATAACCTTAATGCAGTTTTTGGGAAGGTATTCTGAGAGCCTCTCAAGGTTGTATTGCATATCAATGCAAACCACATAGTCCTTTTTTGGAATAAACTGAGTGTCATCCCAGTTAATAATATCTACATCATATCCACGCTTTGTGAATAGTGTGGCGAGCTCAGTTGAAACCCAGTAGTTTGAATGTGGGTCAGTATAGAACTCCCCAGGAGCCTTGGTAAATGGTCCTGTTAAAAAAGAAAGAAGTACCACCCCTTTTTTCTTTTCTCCTGTGTGCGCAACAGATACGATCCCAAAAAATTTATTGGTTAATTTGTTGCGGTAGGCTACTACATATCGCGACAGGAGATTAAACATATTTTTTAAATTTTATCATATTTTATAGGACTTCACAAACCAGCTCAGTGTGCTATGATGCAGTGATTAACTTGGTATTTACGTATGAATCTAAAAACTAAAAACTCAAAAAATAACACAAGGAAGGACGGTGAAAAAAAGACGTTGTCTGCTGACGACATGGACAGGGGAAAAAAGAACAACGTCCTTATCGTTGGCGCTGGAGATGCAGGGCGCAAAATCATTAAGCAAATAAAGAACGAGATTGGTACAAATATCATTCCTGTTGGATTTGTTGATGATGATGAAAAAAAACAAGGTAAGGAAATTGACGGAGTTCGAGTTCTTGGCAGAATTGACGATATCCCGAGGATTATAAAAAAATCAAAAGTTGACCAGATTTTGATTTCTATGCCGTCAGTTGGTGGTACACTTGTCACAAGAGTTGCGCAATTGCTCCCCGTTCCGATGAATATTCCCATCAAGGTTTTACCGAGTATCTCCTCAGTAATCCTGGGAGATGTTCATTTTTCGCAGGTTAGAGATCTTGACCCATCCGATTTAATTGGAAGGCCACTTGTTAGATCAGACCAAGAGCTTATTTCTAAGAAAGCGAAAGGAAAAAATTTTCTTATTACAGGGGGTGCTGGGTCTATTGGAAGCGAGATTGTAAGGCAGCTTTATGATTCGGAGGCAAAGTCCGTGACGGTAGTTGATTCATGGGAGGAGGGGATCTTCAACCTACTTGAGGAGTTGGGCTCGAAGAATCATCACGGACGACCTAAGTTAAAAACATTCATAGGAAATATTCGCGATAAAAAAAGAATCGAGGAAATTTTGAAACTTTCGCATATTGATGTAATCATACACGCCGCAGCTTACAAGCACGTACCATTAATGGAGGACAATCAGGGTGAAGCACATAAGACAAATTACCTTGGTACAAAAAACATGCTTAGCCTTACCGTAAAGTATGGCATTAAAGACTTTGTTTTGATTTCAACAGATAAAGCTGTTAATCCGTCATGTGTTATGGGGGAAACAAAGAGAGCCGCAGAGCTTTTAGTAAGAGCATACGCACGTAAAAATCTCAAATCACGATTTTGCGCAGTTCGTTTCGGGAATGTTTTAAATTCATCAGGAAGTATTGTTCCTAAGTTTTTGAAACAGATTCGAAGTCGTTCTGCGGTGACCATTACCGATTTGGAAATGACTCGCTATTTTATGTCGATACCAGAGGCAGTTTCCCTCGTTCTGTCCTCGTGGATTATTTCAAAGAATGGACAAATTCTTCTTTTAGATATGGGTGAACCAATAAAAATTCTTGATCTTGCGATAAACCTCATTCGAGTTCACGGCCTTGAGCCACATGTTGATATTGTCATAAAGGAAATAGGGATACGCCCAGGTGAAAAAATCCACGAGCAACTTGCTTACGACAAGAATGCCGTCAAACGCAGTTTCCTTGATAGAATTTTTATTGCCGAGGAGCTCTAGTGTCTCTGTGGTATTTTTTGTGTGAATCAAACCAAAGCTCAAGGCATAAAAGAACCCATATTTTATAAAAATACGAATCATCGCCAGTTACGTAGAAGCTGTTAATGATTCTATTTACCTCACGCTTATCTAGAAATTGGTATACGTGGGACTCTTGAAACAAAAAGACTTTCTCTACAAGTTTCTTGAACGCAGGTTTCTTCAACCAAATAGTAACAGGTGCTCCAAAACCTTGTTTTCTTCGATTTACAAACTCTGGCGGCATTGTCTCTTCAAGTAAGTCTTTTAAAATTTTCTTGCCCTCATATTTTCCTGTTTTATATTTCTGTGGAAGGCTGTAAACGAATTCTGCGAGATGTTGGTCAAGAAAAGGGGAGCGCACCTCAAGTGAGTTCATCATACCCATTCTGTCTATTTTTGTAAGAAGTTGCCCAGGAAGATAGGTCGTGAGGTCAAAGAAGTTTATTTTTGTAATAGGGTCAAGTTTGCTTGTTTTAATATCAGGACGAACGAAATCACTAACATAATCCTTGTTTTTGCCCCACAGTTTTCTTCGTTCCGCGGTACTAAAGACTGAAATATTTTTAATATATATTTGGTATGGGTTAAGAAACAATTTATCGAACAAATGGGCCCGATAGGATAGGTTCATATGTTTCGTATACCATCCGTAGCCAAAGAAAAGCTCATCAGCACCGTCCCCAGACAGTGCAACTTTTACTTTGCTCGCCGCAAACTTTGAAATCAAATGTTGTGGAAAATCAGAGGAGTCAGCATGTGGTTCGTCAAAATACTCCATAACACTTTGAAGTTCTTCAACCATATCGTCTTTTGCTTGAAGAGTTTGGTGATCAGTTTCAATTTTATTTGATGCCTCCAAGGCAAAGAGAAGCTCACTGACATAATCTTGATAGCCTACCGCAAATGTTTTTATTGGTGAATGCAAAAAAGATTGTGCTATCGACGTGACAAGGGTAGAATCAACGCCACCAGAAAGAAACGCGCCTATTTCTACGTCCGCAATCATTCTTCTTTCTACAGATCTAGTGAGAAGCTCTCTGACTTTTTCTCTTGCTTCAGCATAAGAAATATTGATTGGTGTGTACTCAAGTTGCCAATATTTCTCCTTCCTTAATACACCACCTTTATATGTAGCGAGCTCAGCTGGTTCAATGACAAAAATATTTTTATAAATAGTCTTGTGCGGGGGGACATACATTAGGGCTAGATAGTTATCGATTGTATGGTGATCAATCGTGCCCATAATTTTTGCAGAGGCGAAAAGAGCTTTAATTTCTGAGGCAATTAGTAAGTTTTTATCATCATCAAACGCGTAGTAAAGAGGTTTTTTTCCAAAATGATCTCGTGCCATAAAGAGTCTTTTCTCTTTATTGTCCCAAATTACAAAAGCAAACATCCCATCAAGGTATTTTGGGCACTCTTCACCATATTCTTGATATGCCTTCAAAATAACTTCTGTATCAGAGTTAGTTGTGAATACATACCCTTTTGCTTCAAGCTCGCTTCGCAAGTCTTTATAATTATAGATTTCTCCATTGAAGGTGATTGCCATATCGCGCATGTTGTCGCGCATCGGCTGGTGACCTCCTGAAAGATCAATAATTGACAAGCGAGTTTGCCCAAGCGTACAGAGGGGGAACGAAAGTATGCCATGGTCGTCAGGACCTCTCTTGTACAGAGAAACAAGCATTGCGTCTATATCAGGCAACTCTTGAGTTTCAGTATTTTTTACAATGGTAACAATTCCACACATAGATATGATTATATTTTTACCCAGGTATCTGGAATTATATCACGAGTATCCATTTTTTGAGTTTTGTACCACTGTCGTGGCGCTATAACAATTTTCTCTGGATTTATGTTGAGCCACGCGCCCCACCAGGAGAAGGAGCTATTTGCAATAATATTATGCTTACACTTACTCATAAGAAACATATCTTCCTCAGGATGATTATGGTTATCTGATGCATACGTAGTTGCAAAAGAGGGCGTAATATTCTCTTTTGCCCAGACAGGGTCATCAGAAAAAACGAAAAAATGAGGATTTTTTACACGAGCAGATATTGTTTCTATTGCCTTATTGTAGTACTCAACAGAGCAAACGCCGAGCCAATCATTAGTCTTTTGATCAGAAACGTAGTCTCCGCGTCTAACGTGAAGAGAAACAGACTCTGTTTTAGAAATTTCAGAAAGGAGCTCATTCGATTTTACTCCGAGAGGGTTCCTTAGTGTATATTCCTTGCGAATAATATCCTCAATGTTCTTGAAATATTTTTCAGTCTGCCAATAGCCATCAAGATAAAATGGGTCTTTTAATTCCATAATCCACGGATCAAAATTAAAACGAGTTTCCCACGCATAGCGAGCCCTGTTCGCAAATATACGATTATACCAAAACCAAATTTTACCATTTTTAAAATGATATTTTTTGAACCAGGCGATCTCTTTTTTTGTCGCAAATGACTCTTTTATCTTAAACACAGAAATGCCGTACTTTCTTTTGGTTATACCAGAATTGGCCTCATCAATGGCCGAAGTGTCGAGTTTAAGTGACACATTATTTATAACGGAAAGATGCCTTCCGAGAGCATATTGAAACATTTGATTGCCAAGACCACCTTGTAGTTTTACGATAATCATAAATTTTGTGTCATGATAACGTGAATGTACTTCGTGACAAAGTCTATTTTTTGCATGTGATTTGTGATAAAGAGGGGAACCTCGGATCAATCACTTCAAAGGGAATATTAGTGCTGCGAATCTTTTTACTATTGTATCTAATCATCCATTCTACATTATCACGTTCGTCCGATCCTCCCTCAAAAACAACTATTGCCCCCCGAGCAACTTGGTTTTTAACTGCATCATATAGGCGCTCGACTGTGTCGCCCTTATTTGATACATCTACGTGTAGAAAATCAAAATCTTCAGGCTGTTTTAACCATTCATCAAAATTTTTCTTGCCAAGGGTAACGTATTTTTCGAGTCCGTAACGATTAATGTTCTCTTGAACCTCCTGAGTTGTCGAGTGCTTAAATGCGTAATCTTCAAAGAGGTCATTTGCATAAATATGCCCATCCCCAATTTCATCAAGCGCCATAGCCATGGCAACAGTTGAGTAGCCGTAAAGAATACCAAATTCAACGATCTTTTTGGGCTTATACTTTAATACTAAATCATAGAGAGTTCTCCCTAGGTCATTTTCAATATACGAGGATTCTATTTCAATTGGATTTTTGTATTTCATTGAAGTTGTGTACTAATTCGCAAATTTTTCTCACGTCTTTGGTAGTTACTCCCATATGTAGAGGAAGAAGTAGGTATTTATTCTCCAATTCATCCATAACAGTAAATGGTTTCCGCCCGCCAAAAATTGTGTATTTGTCATTACGATAATGGTGTGTACCTGAGTCTATGCCGTGCTCAAATAAGTATTTTTTCAAAGAGTCTCGATTGTCAACGAGAACTAGTGCAAACCACGGGTGCGCAATAATGCCACCTTTCCCGTACTCTTTTATGAGCTTTTGGTGATGAGCGAGTATTCTGTCAAATACCCTGAGGTTCCCAAGGCCAATTGTTGCACTTACGTCGTTCATGTGATATTTATAACCAGCTTCAATGAGGTCTGTGTCGCCAAGCTTTTGCTTTTTTTCTCTATCGTAGCCAAACCATCGTAGCCTCTTTCCCTTTTCGTAAAGAGTGCGGTCTTTACAGATTAGCCCCCCTCCATCCCCACACGTGAGAGTTTTAATGGCTTGAAATGACAAGCAGGTGAAATCGGCTTTGCCCCAGAAATTTGATGCGATAGCTTGAGCAGCATCTTCGATGAGAATAATATTTTTTTCACGAGCAATATCAAGTAATTCTTGCAGTCCACGATTATTCCCTCCAAAATGTACGAAAACAATTGCCTTAGTTCGAGCCGTAATCTTTCTTCTAACATCCTCAATACTAATGTTTAAATCGCGATCAATATCCGCAAACACTATTGAGGCCCCCCTGTGTATTAAGGGGAGATTTGTGGCGGTACATGTAAGCACTGGCGTAATTACTTCGTCATTTTTACCTATCCCAGCAAGTTCATAAGCGAGTTCAAGAGCTGCTGTGCCAGAATTTACAGTTAGAACATTTCTGGTGTTGAATCGTTGTTCAAACTTTTCCTCAAATTCTCTTACTTTTGGACCTTCAGCAAGCTGTCCACTGCGAAGAACTTTTACAGTATTCCACACTGCGTGCCAGCTTACAAATGGTTTAAATAATTTTATTGTTCGCATAAATGTTATTTCTTTACTTGTTAGTCAACATGATTAAGGTAATTTTTGATACTTGAGATGAGTATCTGGTGATGAGATAAAATATCATCAGGAAGTTTTTCTATTGAAAAAAATTTCCTCTCATTGTCTGTTCTAATTTTGGTACTTTCTTCTAAAAAAAGTACGTACAGAAGTTCAGTTTCTTGTCCTCGAGAGCATTGTCCAAATTCATGACCCTTCATGAATTGATGAAATCCAATAAACTTAAAATCAAAATTTTTTTCATGAATATTAATTTCTCGTTCCATTACATCCTTCAGTACTGTCAAAACTGTCCTGCCCGGCAACATCACGCTTCCAGGGACATGCCAACCATCAAAAAATTTATCTTTTCGGTAGATTAGGAATATTTCAAACCCGGCAGCACTTTTTTTCAAAAGAGCGAGGTCAACTGGGCTAGTCAACATATTACCACAAAATGCATCAAATAGATCTGAACGAACAGGCCACTCTATTTTATTAAGAAGTCGAATAAGCTCAAAATTTTCTTGGTTAGTAAGCATAATTCCTACTCTTCTGTTGAAAAATATTCTTTTAATCCTTCCTCAAATGTGTACAGCGGTTTCCATCCTAGTTCCCTTATTCGTGTTGCATCCATTTGATACTTCATGTCCATTCCTGGTCGATCGCCAGGATGAGTTATTATTTTTTTGCCTGTAACTTCCTCGACTTTTTGAATAAGATCTTTAACTGTAAAGCCGTCATTTGATGTCAGATTGTATGTTCTATTACCACTCTCTAGGATGAGTTCTATTGCTGGGGCTATATTTCTGACGTATGTGTACTCTCTGTACCCACCGCCTTCACCGTGAAGTGGGATTGAGTATTCACCATTGATGCTTCTTTTGATTGCTGACATGATCTTTGCACTATCTTGGCGTGGGCCAAAAACATTACAAAACCTAGTTTCAGCAGTTTTGTTCATTAAACTTGTGTAAGTGTTATCGTATGCGATACGAAGTAGTGAGCCTGCTGCTTTCGAGCACGAGTATGGGTTTTTAGGAAAGATAATTTCTTCCTCACTCTTCCTGTGTTCACACTCGCCGTACACCTCATCAGTAGACACGTAGATAAGTTTTTTAAGATTTGGAAGACTCCTGCAAGCCTCAAAAACATTAATATTTGCCAAGATGTTCTTTTTTAAAGTTTCATGTGGGTTTTTGATTGAATAGTCAACATCACTGATAGCTGCTGCGTGAACAACAAATTCAGGATTTTCGCTCTTGATGACGTCCATCACAGCTTCATCAGATACATCTAAGTTGTAGTGCTTAAATGTGCCATTGACAATTTGTGGTTGACTTCCTCTTGATAAGTTGTCTATAACAATAACTCGCCAGCCTTTAGCAGTAAAATATTCAGTTACGTGAGAGAAAATAAAGCCAAGCCCGCCTGTTATGAGAATTGATGAAGATTGCATTGTTTTGTTTTTTAATAGTAAATTCATGTTCCATGAAATCTATGCACGGGGATAGATTCTTATAATATCACTTTCTACGGCTAGAATATATCCATGATTGGTTTCTTCTAGTAGTTTTTTAACCTCTTCAATTGTTGGGTAGTCCTGGGTTCCATTAAAGCAACGAGCATCATCGATGAGTATAATGTGGTTTTTCACAGAGTGTCTTAATATTTCCTGAAGTTCCCTCATTATGGGTGTTTCAATTGAGCCGCAGGCTGTCTCTCCTCGAGAATAGTGGGCATCAAGCCAAAATAAACATGGCTTTCTGATGCTCTTGACGATCACGGGTAGAACATCACTGCTGTCACCTTGAAACAAATGAATTTTATTGTTATTTCTGAATCTGTTCTTTGCTCTTTCATACAAAGGAACACTAAGTTCTGTCGAGTATATTGAATTAAAATGTTTAGCCATCGCAGCCACCATGTCCCCTTGGTACGTTCCTGTCTCAATGAGTGTATCCAGTGAATATTTGTTTTTATAGTAAAGTAAAACATCCTGTTTTTCTCCGTGACGTTTCTCGTTGTTGCTTTGCATCCTTATAAATTTTATTTTATGTAGGACAGGGAGAATAAAGGTAGTTTTAAGAAAAAATTTAATTAATTTCATAAAAAATTTTGTATAGTTTCGTTCTTTCATATAGATAAAAATAGCTCGAGGGAGGCGAGTAAAAAGCAAAAATGCAACCAATGGCCCGTACGGTGTTCCTCGAAGAGAGCTCATTTGTCCGATAAAGTATTGTTTGAAGCGTATAAGTGGGAACATATGATTTTTGGGGTTTTTGAGTTTAATTCTTATAACATTCTCTGGAACATCGTTTTTTGTGGCGTCTATGCTTGAAATGCCGCCCGTCCTCTTTTTTATAAGTATTCTTTTGTCTACATAAACGCTATAGTGACTAACGAGAGCTAATCCAAAGTGGTAGTCAGAGCCCCATTCATTTCTCTGAGGAGCAAGTTCCCAGATTCTTTTTACTATCTCAGTTTTAAAAACGCTGTACATGAGATTGCTTTTACCGAATACTTCAGGCTGAAGAACATATTTTGCTACTTGTCGGGAACTTGGTTTTCCTGAAAAGTCTGTAATATTAGTTGGTTCTCGCAGGTTTCTGTCATACGAATCTATATCTGCTATTACGGTGATTGCTGCGTCAACATTTTTTTTTATTAATGCTGCGACACATACCTTCAAGAAATCTTTTTCACGGATGTCGTCAGCATCTACCCACGTAAAAAAAACTTCGTCTGCTTTATCAAGCACAAATTTAAGGTTAGGTAGCATCCCTAGATTTTGTTTCTGGCGATAATATATGACCCTCGCGTCTTTCTTTGCGTAGTCAAGGCAAATCTGACTGGTAGTATCAGTTGAGGCATCATCAGAGATAAAAAGTTTAAAATTTAGATATGATTGATTTAGTAAGGAATCAATTGCCTTACCAATGTGTTTTTCAGCGTTATATGCAGCCATCCCTATAAAAACATTTGACATATTTGTGTTAATTATTCTTAATACTTTCTAGATAAAATCATGAATGTTAATTTTTTCTTGTACGACATGGCATTTAATGAATTTATAGCCAAGTGCCGTTGCTATTGAAAGTCTGTGTGTCCCGTCATATAGCACAACAAAGTAAGTCGAGTTTTCATTGAGCACAGGCAGGAAAGTTACTATGTCCGTATTTTCAATACCCCCTTGTTTTTTAAACGATTTCGCCATTTCTACTATTATATTCAGTTGATTGCCGGCGTCTTCTTCTGGAAAAAATTTCTTTGAATAATCATAGTATGTAGCGCGTGACACGGAGTCATCTGCGCCATTGATGATGTCATTAATCCACTGATAATGTGGAGTATTTTTAATTGGTGTTATCTTAAGACCTTCTAGCGTCCTAATTCTACCGTAGACCTCATCAATTGGGACAACGATAACACCAGTAGTGTATACTTTTTGCCACGAGATGTCTATAATTTTAGGCTCTCTTACATAGTTAAACTTCCTTCTCCATGCAATATTTGAAGGACTAAAAAGAGTTGCCTCGTTAAGCAATCTTTTGGTCCAGAGAAGTAATTTCTTTAGGTAAAGTTTACAATGAATCATTGTTCTATTTTTTACCAATAATCATTGGCGACAAGTACCCCAGGGGAGCATCAACTTCTATTTTAGTAAACCCTGATTTTAGCAGTGCGTCAACTTGTTCTTTTACAGAAGCTTTCCTGCCAAGTGCTCCACCATGACCTAGGCTTGTTTGCAGTATAAGATGATCTGTAAGTGTGGACAGATACGAAACAAGATGGTCCATGTTATCAAGTTCGTGATACACAATATTTAAGGCAAGAATTAGGTCAAACGTTTTTAAGTTTAGATCCTCTAGTTTCCCAATATCATGTGCGATGTATGTTATTGGGTAAGTAACCTCATCCAAAAGTTCAGATGCTTTTTTTACAAAATTGGCTTGTGCAATCACGTTTTGTGGGGGTGGGGTATCTGATGACCTGTGTTTGATGTAAACATCGCGATCTATTCCGACTACCTCTTTTGCTCCCATACGAGCCATCTCAAGAGAAAATACACCACTACTGCAACCGATATCAAGAACTCTCTTCCCGGCAAGTTCTGGTATATGCTTTTTAATAATGTATTCCCATTTACCGAGACCTCGGTCGTTCGTGTTCAGGAGTTCCGGCCTAGGTTCCCAGTTGGGGGGTGTTGTTACATGGGCTATTACTCCATTGCCAAAGTTTACAGGCTGGTACCATTCTCTAAAATATTCAATCCCTTCCTTTATCCAGATATAAATTTCTTCCTTTTTTTTAGTGTTACCGAGGTCTCTCAAGGCAACCTCGTTAGGTTGTAGAGGTTGTTTGTTAGCATTCTTCCTAAAGTTACTTATTGTTGAGGATAGTCTTTTTATGTATTTTTTGATGGACATGTTTTTGGTAGTTTATTCGATTTCCCAATTAAATTTGGCTAAAACAGGGAATGAGTTTGTTCCGACTCGATTATCAAACGTTCCTGTGCTTATTGAAAACTCAGCAACAGATTGGATTCGATCCTCAAATTGATCATCGTGAAGAATTCCTATGTTCAGATAATAATTCCCAATATTAAGAGGGGGGGAGTAGATTTTACAAACCACATTTTTTGTTGATGAGGCTGGCAAGACGTACGATTCCCCATTTAAAGAAGAGTCGCAAGAAATAAGTTCTTCTGTTGAGGTTGTGCGAATATTAAGTGCTAATTTAACAGTAGCATCATGGGGGTATGAATTTTTTATTTTAAAATGAACATAGATATCGTCACCAATCCCATAAGTATTTGAGCCTGCGATACCTTTGATTTTAATTTCCTCAAATGTAATGTGACCGCTCCCAGTACGGTCCTTTCTGTTAGTTAGAGGAATAATCATGTTCTTACTAAGCGCCTCAAGGTACATAGTGATTACTTCTCTGGTTTCCCCAAACATTTTTACCTTTCCCTTTTCAATAAGGATTGTTTTGGAGCACAATTGCTGTATAGCCGACATGTTGTGGCTCACAAACAAAATTGTTCTGCCCTCGCTCTTGGTAACCTCCTCCATTTTGCCAAGGCACTTTTTTTGAAATTCAGCATCTCCTACTGCAAGCACTTCATCGACAAGAAGAATGTCGGGCTCCATGTGGGCCGCGACAGAAAAAGCGAGACGCACGTACATGCCACTTGAATAATACTTTACCGGCGTGTCGAGAAACTGCTCAACCCCGGAAAAAGCAACAATTTCATCAAACTTTTTTACAATCTCCTTTTTAGTCATACCAAGTATAGCGCCGTTCAAAAATATGTTCTCTCGACCCGTGAGCTCAGGGTGAAAGCCCGTTCCGACTTCAAGAAGGGAAGCAACACGCCCACGCATAATGATCTCTCCTTCAGTTGGTGGTGTTATTCCAGTGAGAATTTTAAGAAGAGTGGATTTACCCGCACCATTATGACCAATAATACCAACAATATCCCCCTTGTGAATTTCTACATCGATACCTCGCAATGCCCAGAATTCTTCTTTTGTTTTTGTGTTCACAATCTGCTTTGCCTTGTTTTTTGCAAATTTGAATGGGTTTTTAAGAATCCCTGCAAGTACATCACGTAAAGCAACATAGCCACCTTTCTGATGGGTTATGTTGTATTTTTTTCCTATATTCTTTATTTCGATAATTGGCTTGTTCATATTTTAAATAATGTCTGCAAAATAGCGCTCAACTTTTTTGAAATAAATTGTACCAACGATAAGAAGCACCAGGCAGGCAACAAAAGAGATGCCGATAAGAAGCCAGTTGACCAACGCAGTACCAAGCAGTACTGCACGTGCATTTTGAATGACACCCATCATGGGATTAAAAGCAAGAAGCCACGAATACTTACCTGCAATACTTGCAGGGTAGATAACTGGAGTTACAAAGAGTAGTAGCTGAATAAAGAAAGGGAGAATGAACCGCACGTCTCGGTACTTTACATTGACTGCCGCAAGGAAGAGACCTCCTCCAACTGCCGCCATAAAAGTTACTGCAAGGAGAACGGGAATTACAATGATGCTAGCAATGTGCGGGGTGATGCCATAGTAGAACATCATACCTCCAAGGATAATAGAGGCGATAGCAAAATCGACAAACTTTGTTGCGACAGATGAAAGAGGGAGAATGAGGCGAGGAAAGTATACCTTAGTAATGATTGACTGGTTGGCAATAAGTACCCCACTCGTCTCCGAAAGGGCACTTGAAAAGAATTGCCAGAAGAGGAGCCCTGTGTAAACAAAAATAGGGTAGGGAACTCCATCAGAAGACACCTTGAGAAGTCCTCCAAAAAAAACACTAAAAACAACCATAGTCATAAAAGGCTGAAAAATGGCCCAGAGTATACCGATAGCAGTTTGCTTGTAGCGTACTTTGAAATCACGCCATGTGAAAAAATAAAGAAGCTCCTTGTATCGCCAGACTTCACGGAGGTCTTCCATGCTGAATACTTTTTTGGGTTTAATAATAGTGATGTTACTCATTTTTATAATTTTTCCTAAACCATTCATAAGTTGAAGTGATGCCATCATCAAGAGAGACACTGTGGCTCCACCCAAGTTTATGCAACTTGGTCACATCAAGTAATTTTCTTGGAGTTCCGTCAGGTTTTGATGTATCCCATACAATATTACCTTGATAATCCGTCGCCTTTTTAATTTTTTCCGCAAGTTCTCGTATTGTTATATCCTCGCCTGTTCCCACATTGATAATAGCAGAAGAATCGTAATTCTCCATTAAAAACAAGGATGCGTTTGCAAGATCGTCGACATGTAAAAACTCGCGCATTGCGCTTCCTGTTCCCCATAGTGAGACGCTGGGCGCTTGAGAAACCTTGGCTTCGTGGAATTTTCGTATCATTGCAGGAAGTACGTGAGAATTTTCGAGATCGAAATTGTCATTGGGGCCGTAGAGATTGGTAGGCATGAGGGAAATGAAATTGGTACCGTATTGCTCGTTGTATGATTGACACATAATGATCCCAGCGATTTTTGCCAGAGCATATCCTTTATTGGACTCCTCAAGTGCTCCAGACAATAGATACTCCTCTTTGATAGGCTGTTCACACAGTTTTGGATAGATACACGAGCTTCCAAGGAACAAAAGTTTTTTTACATTATTTACATAGGCGTTATGAATTACATTCGTTTGAATAGATACATTGCTATATATAAAATCCGCAGGATAAGTCTTATTTGCCATAATCCCCCCTACTTTTGCTGCTGCGAGGAAAACATATTCAGGTTTTTCCCTCTCAAAAAAACTTTTAACTGCGTTTTGGTCGAGCAAATCAAGCTCAGCGTGCGTTTTGAGGAAGAGGTTGGTAAACCCTTCTTTTTGAAGAGCACGGACAATAGCAGAACCTACAAGCCCTCTGTGTCCTGCAACAAATATTTTAGAGTTTTTATTCATTGTAGTTTAATTTCCTTGTTCAATAAATCCCGCAAGCGCAAGAAACTTTTTCACATAAGGATGCCATACAGGATCGATGTATGAAAACCATTGATACTCATCGTTCTGTGGGTCGAGCTTGACAATAGTATCCTGGTCTTCGATTGTTGCAAGAAAAACAACATTGATTGTATGAGTTGAGTCATTAAAAGGACCATCGGAGAATAGCGTTTCGTCGGCACCAAGTATCCGTTCAATCCGTATCCCCGCCCCAGTTTCTTGGCGAACCTTGCGTCGTGCCGAATCCTCAAGAATCTCCCCCTTAAGGATCCTTCCTCCGGGGATCCACCACTGTCCTTGTGCGGGCTTGTTAGTTCGTTTAACAAGCAAAAAAGTATTATCCTTCTTTAACACAACATCAACGCAAGCGATTGGTACCGCGTGGTGTATCTGTGCATAGATTTCCGCAGGAATATTATTCATAATGTTTTTTTTGAAATCGTTTTAATTTTTTGTGAGTTTTTCTTTTTTGAAATCCTCCTCTGTCATAAGTTTAGCCAATTCCTTAAACTTTGTTTCTGGCTCCCAGCCAAGCTTCTCTTTTGCTTTTGAATAGTCACCAAGAAGAATATCCACCTCCGCCGGTCTAAAATATCTTGGGTCAATTTTAATTATTGTTTTTCCTGTTTTTTTATCCACGCCCTCTTCATTCTCTCCAGAACCTTTCCAGATAATTTCAAAGCCAAGGTGCTTTCCGGCTTCCTCCACAAACTCACGCACAGTGTGTGTCTCGTTTGTTGCAAGAATGAAGTCATCCGGCTCATCGTGTTGAAGCATAAGCCACATTCCATAGACGTAATCCTTTGCATAACCCCAGTCGCGCTGTGCGTCCAAGTTGCCGAGATAAAGCATGTCATCCTTTCCTAGTTTTATTCGCGCGAGGCCACGTGTAATTTTTTTAGTCACAAACGTTTCGCCACGACGGGGGGACTCATGATTAAAAAGTATGCCATTTGTTGCAAACATACCGTATGCCTCCCTATAGTTTTTTACTATCCAGTAAGCGTATACCTTGGCACAACCGTACGGAGATCTTGGATGAAACGGTGTTGTCTCTTTGAGAGGAAGCTCCACTGCTTTCCCAAACATCTCACTGGAGGAGGCTTGATAAAATTTTGTCTTAATGCCTGACTCACGTATAGCGTCAAGAATACGGAGTGTTCCGAGCCCCGTAACATCACCAGTGTACTCGGGCATATCAAAACTTACGCGAACATGGCTTTGCGCGCCGAGATGGTAGATTTCATCCGGTTGCACTTTCTCTAAAATACGGTTTAGGTTGCTCCCATCAGAAAGGTCACCATAGTGCAAGTGAAGCTTCCAGTCGGGGGAGTGTGCGTCTTCGTAAATATGGTCTATACGTGAGGTGTTGAAGGTGCTCGATCGACGTATGATGCCGTGCACTTGGTAACCTTTTTCCAGAAGGAGTTCAGCAAGATACGAACCGTCCTGTCCTGTAATGCCCGTGATAAGTGCTTTTTTCATAATTTTAATATACTACCATTTATTCATCGTGTTTACGACTTTTTCCTTAAGACCAAGGTATGATCTCGTTGCCCCTTTCTCAAGCTCTGGAGAAACAATGCGAAGAATCTCTTTTCCGAGAATGCGATATTGACCACCAACTTTATTAGCACGAATAAGGCCATTTTTGAGATGGCGCTTCATAGTGCTGTCGCTTATTTTGAGGAGCTGTTGGGCTTCTGTTGTTGTATAAACCTCGTGAAGATTGATTTCTTTATTCATTTGACATATATTATTCGTAATATCAAAAGGTGTCAATAGGTGCCATTATGATATATGGTCAAAGGTAATGAAGAAAAATAATTCGTACTTAGGATATTCTGTTACTCTCAGCCTTTCCTTTTTTCTGCTTTGTGTGGTATATTGCGATCTACTGTTGTAACCTTGGGGACATATTTCTGTGAAAAAACAACTCAATAATAACCATTATTATGCGGTGATTCTTGCGGGAGGGTCGGGAACGCGACTTTGGCCTATTAGCCGTGAAATGTATCCTAAACAGCTTTTGGCTCTTACTGGCAACAAAACACTTATTCAGGAAACATTTTCACGAACAGAAAGTATTGTTCCAAAAGAAAATATTTACATTGTTACTAACAAACAATTTACCACTGACATACTACTACAACTTAAAAGTTATGGATTCACCCGTGAACAGCTAATAATAGAACCTGCTCAAAAAAATACCGCTCCTGCCATTTCTCTCGCTGTTGACGTTATTCAAAAAAAAGATAGAGGTGCACTTATCCTTGTTTCGCCTGCAGATCATCTAATCACAGACACCGTAGCATTTAAAAAAAGTATAATTACTGCATTCGCACGTGCGGGAGAAGGAAAGCTCATTACTCTCGGTATTGCTCCAGATAGCTCAAGTCCTGAATACGGATACATTAAACCAGCTTCTGCAATAGGAAAACAGGTATCCGTGCCTGTTGAGTGTTTTGTTGAAAAACCTCCACAGGAAATAGCGGAAGTTTATGTAAAAGATGGGTATCTTTGGAATGCAGGAATTTTTATTTGGAGCGCAAAAACATTTAATAAGGAGATTAAAAAATATCTACCAGAGGTTGTTCACGCGATTTCTTTAAGAGAAACGAATAATGAAAAGTTTATAGAACATTTTTCAGTTCTTTCCCCTGTGTCTATAGATGTAGGCCTTCTTGAAAGAAGTAAGGCGGTCGAAGTCATCAAGGTGAAATTTGGCTGGAGAGATATTGGTTCATGGAAGTCTCTATACGAACTTTTGGGAAAAGACTCAAGAGGCAATGTTCTAAATGAGCACGCATTGATCATTGATTGTGAGAACTCTTTAGTATACGGAAGTGAAAAGAGGGCGACTGTTGCAATTGGAGTAAGTGGAATTGTCGTGGTTGATACAGAGGATGCGGTACTTATTGTACACAAGGACGAAACCCACAAGATAAAAAATGCATTTGCAGTCCTCAAAGAAAGAAATAAAATGCAGTACAAAGAGCACAAAACTGTAGTGCGCCCATGGGGGTCTTATACCGTGCTTGAGGAAGGTTTGGGATATAAAGTAAAAAAAATTATGGTGAACCCGCACGAGCGACTCTCCCTTCAGTTGCATCACCAGCGCTCCGAGCACTGGGTTGTGATACAAGGTGTAGCAAAAGCAACAGTAGGAGAAAGTACTCTCTTATATGAAATAAACCAAACAGTCGATATTCCCACCGAGACTATTCATCGACTTGAAAATCCAACAAATGAGGTCCTTGAGGTTATTGAAGTACAGAATGGCGCATATCTAGGCGAGGATGATATTGTGCGGTTTGATGATGTGTATGAGCGAAATATATAAATAGGATGTATTTCATGCCCAAGAAGAAAAAAATATAAAGGCTTGAGGTAGATACAGAGTGGGGATGAAAAGATTAGTAGTTATTGAAGAATTGTCGTGAAGTAGAAATATAGTTCTTTTGTTTGAGTGATAACATTATTAATAATGCAAATATGCCCAAATTATTTTAATTTATAATGATATTGGGAGTACAATATTTATTTAAAGACATTAAAAAATAATTGTGTTAGAATAGTAAAATGAAATTTTATATTTTGGGCGCTAGTGGCTTTATGGGCAGTGGTCTCACTCAGTATTTAGAAGATAGAGGGCATGAAGTTATTACTGAGCGTGTAGAAGTTACAGATTTTCAAGCACTTCGTAAAAAATTCAAGGAGACGAAACCAGAAGTAGTTGTAAATTTTGCTGGAGTTCGAGCCTACCCAAACATTGACTGGTGTGAAGACCACAAGAATGAAACTGTCGCCGTGAACGTTGGTGGGGTGATTAATGTTATGCTGGCTGCTTTAGAGTTTGGTGCATATCCTATACAGATTGGGTCAGGATGCATTTATGAAGGGGGCAAGGATATGGCGTTCACAGAAATGGACCCCCCTAATTTTTTTGGGAGCTTTTACTCACGAATGAGAGTTGTGGCTCAAGAGGCCCTGAAGGAACTTCCTGTATTGCAGATTCGGATAAGAATGCCGATCTCCGCAAGGGCACATCCAAGGAACTTAATAAATAAACTTATCTCGTATAAAAGTATAATTTCAGTACCCAATTCTGTTACCCTTATAGAGGACATGTTTCCTGCAATTGAGAAATTAGCAATAATAAAACCCTTCGGAATTTTGAATTTAGTTAATGACGGTTATATTGAACATAAGGAAATTCTTGAAATGTATAAAAAAATAATTGATCCTTCTCATAACTATCAGATAATAAATATTAAAGAATTAGAGCAGGGTATTGTAAAAGCAAAAAGAAGTAATTGCGTCCTGTCGAATAAAAAAGCAAAATCATTTGGTATATCAATGCCTGCTCTCGACAAAGATCGATTGACACAGATTTTCAAAATATACAAGAGTTCACTCAACTAAGCGCAGAACAGGTTAGTGGGTTGCGCTGACATATGGCTCGGTGTAGACTTACACTACTATGAAAGGAATTATTTTGTCGGGAGGAGTCGGATCTAGGCTGTTCCCCTGCACGAAAACTACGAGCAAACAGCTTCTTCACGTCTATAATAGGCCAATGATCTTTTACCCATTGAATACCTTAATTAGAGCAGGGATAAAGGATATCTTAATTATCGTCGCACCAGAGAGGGCGGGGGACTACCTAAATCTTCTTGGTAGTGGTAAGGAATTTGGTGTTAAGATTAGCTATGAGATTCAAGATAAACCTGCAGGGCTTCCTGAAGCGTTTATTATTGGTGAACATTTTATCGGAAGCGAAAACGTTGCAATGATTTTGGGAGATAACATTTTTGAAGACGATTTTTCTCAAGATATAAAAGATTTTTCTGGAGGGGCAAAGATATTTGCGAAAAGAGTTCATGACCCAGAGAGGTTTGGGGTAGTTAAATTTGACGAAAACATGAAAGCTGAGTTAATTATTGAGAAACCAAAACAAAAAATTAGCGATCACGCAATTACGGGACTTTACTTGTACGACAAGAGAGTTATTGAGGTTGCAAAAAAAATAAAACCAAGCTTACGTGGGGAGCTTGAAATTGTAGATCTTCATAACTGGTTTCTTAAAAGTAGCGAGCTTGCTGTTGTTGAAGTTAAGGGGGACTGGATCGACTGTGGCACTTTCGAGAGTCTTTTAAGGGCACAGATACTTGCAAAGGAAAAGCTACAACATCAATTAGTAATTTAATTTTATTAGATAATTATGATACGATTGTCATACTACGTGTCCAGTATCTGGGTAGATGGTCAAGATTTTTTTAAGTTTTCCTGATAAATCTCTATAATTTAACAAATTTCTAAACAATATGAACATACATAAATTTTTGGCGAATGCGGTGGTTTTGGCGGGGTTTGTGGCGGTGCCATTTATTCCGTTTATTGTTTTGTCACAAAACACATTTTTCCCGTTTATTGTAGGAAAAAACTTTGCGTTTCGCCTTGTGGTAGAGATAATGTTTTCTGCGTGGATTGTTCTTGCGTTCATTGACCCCGCATATCGCCTAAAGAAAACATGGCTCCTCGGCGCCTTTGTGGCGTTTCTCGGTATCATTACACTCTCAGCAATTTTTGGTGAAAACCCCACAAAGAGCTTTTGGTCAAACTTTGAGCGCATGGAAGGGGTCGTAACATACTTCCACCTCTTTGCATATTTTATTGTAGCATCTACGGTCCTCACGGTGCGCGACCTCTGGCGACCGTATTTAAATTTTCATCTTGCGGTAGGTGTGTGTATGGCAATTTACGCAGTGCTTCAATGGGCGGGAGATTTGACCATTGTACAGGACGGTGTGCGGGTGAACGGCACCCTGGGCAACGCGGCGTACATGGGGACCTATGCACTTTTTAATGTTTTCCTTGCAGGGTTTTTCCTTGTGCGCGAAAGCTTCACTACGATAGGGGAAAGGGTGCGTGTGGCAATATATGGCTCTATCGTCCTCTTGCAAACATTTGTGCTCTATCACACCGCTACGCGTGGAGCGATGCTCGGGCTTATTGCAGGAATAGGACTTGCAACACTTTTGGTAGCAATATTTGAGCGTGAGAGAAAAGTGGTACGAGGGAGCGCAATAGGAATTCTTGCCGTCGTTATTTTATTTGTCGGCGGATTTATAGCGATGCGCGATGCACAGTTTGTAAAAGATAGTCCAGTACTTTCGCGGTTTGGATCAATATCCCTTACCGAGACGACTACCAAGTCGCGCTTTATGGTTTGGAATATGGCATACCAAGGGTTCAAAGAGCGTCCTGTGCTTGGCTGGGGAATGGAAAATTTTAATTATGTATTTAATAAATACTATGACCCAAAGATGTATGGACAAGAGCAATGGTTCGACCGCGCACACAATGTATTCTTTGATTGGCTAATCGCCGGTGGACTTCCCGCACTGCTTGCGTATATCTCACTATTTGCGTGCGCAATGTACTGTATTTGGCGTCGAGCGGATGAACTGTCCGTCGTTGAAAAAAGTGTTTTGACGGGGCTTTTGGGCGGATATTTTTTCCAAAATCTTTTCGTGTTTGATAACCTCACCTCACTTATTTATTTTGGGACAATACTTGCATACATTGTGAGTATTAGTCACAGGGAGACGGGGGATGAAAGACAAAAGGTTGAAGGCAGAAAAACCGATGGAGAAGACCTCACTTTCATGGTTTCGGGTGGCGCAATCATTCTTGCGATTGTTCTTGTCTATTTTGTAAACCACAACGGCTTCAAGCAAAATACAACGCTTATTCGCGCCATGTCTGAGCGTGGGTCTGAGGGTCCGGCACATAACCTTGCGCTTTTTAAAGAAACTATCGCATATGGTTCTTTTGGAACCTCTGAAGCGCGCGAGCAGCTCGGTCAGCTTGCAATGAATGGATTTGATTCATCTAAAGGGATATCAGAGATACAGCAACAATTTCTCATCCTTGCAGGAGAAGAGCTTGAAAAGCAGGCACGAGAGCTTCCTAATGACGCGCGTTATCAAGTTTTTGCAGGAAGCTTTTTCTCTCGCGTTGGTATCTTTGACAAAGGGCTCGCATATTTAAACAAAGCTTCGGAGCTTTCGCCCAAAAAACAAACGATACTTTTTGAGCTTGGGAGCGCATATTATAATAAGAAAGATTTGGCAAACTCAGAAATGGCATTTAAGCGCGCCTATGAGCTTGCGCCAGAATACCCAGAGGCAAAAAAGTTCTACTCACAGATTTTGATAGCAAACGGCAAACAGAATCAGCTGAATGAGTTGCTGAAATAGGTTTTTAGAATGCTCTGTAGAAAATAGTGTCTTTGCGAGGAGCTCCCAGGAAGTGAATTTGCTAATTCAACGACGAAGCTGAATTAGTAAATTCACGTCTCGGACGCTATCTCCAGGATTTATCACACATTCTCTGGGTTGCTTCGCTCCGCTCGCAAAGACAGAGCCGTGGAATACTGTCTTTTCTGCAGAGCATTTTTAGAGCCATTCAGACCTTGTTCAAAAAACTCTTGCAATTCATAACAGCAGGTATACAATATAAAACATGAATCCCGTTAGAGGTTCCCGCCCACTTTCGCCAGAACACAGCAAATAGTTGTGCCCAAGTGATGGCGGGTGGGGCACCGTTTGTTAGACTATGCTCGCGGGATATCGTAACAAAAGACACTTTATATTTATTGGATAATAATTAGCTACGGAAATTTTTAATAATTTCCTACCTCTAACGGGATGAATACAAAACATTACACAAAAAGACTAATCGTGGGGGCGATCGCAGTACTGTCTGTTTCGGCATTTGCAACCATAGCATTAGCAAGCCATGCGTGGGGGAGCTACCACTGGGCTCGTACAGCAAATCCCTTCGTGCTTAAACTAGGGGATAATGTTTTATCGGTGTGGGATACCCATCTCGCCACGACTTCAGCGATGTGGAGCGCATCGTCAGTTCTCGACACTACAGTTGTGGCAGGGCAGAGCAATGTAAAAAATTGTAGAGCGACAAACGGTCGTGTGGAGGTTTGTAACAAAACTTATGGAAATAATGGCTGGCTCGGCATAGCCTCGGTGTGGGCATCGGGCAACCACATTTATCAAGGAACGGTAAAACTGAACGACACGTATTTCAACACCGCGAAGTACAACACCCCCGCTTGGAGACAATTTGTAATGTGCCAAGAAGTTGGACATACTTTTGGGCTTGACCATCAGGATGAGATTTTTACCAATGCAAATCTTGGCACCTGCATGGATTATACAAACGATCCGTCCACCAACCAGTATCCAAACTTGCACGACTTCACTCAGCTTGAAACTATCTATGCGCACTTGGACACCATTACTACACTTTTTAGCAGAACATCTTCAAGCGCGGGGGCATCACGCGTTTCTGATGACATAGATACTGAAAATAGAGCAGAATGGGGCAAGGAAATACGAAAGTCTCGCGATGGGCGCACCACGCTCCACGAGCGCAATCTCGGCAACGGTCAGAAAGTCTTTACATTCGTCGTTTGGGCCGACTAATTTTCCCTTCGAAAAAAGCTTGACCCCTCACACACTATGCGATTCTAAACTCCGTCTTTGCGAGCAAAGCGAAGCAACCCAGGGTTAATTACCAACTCTCTGGATTGCTTCGTAGGAGTACCTACTCGCAAAGACGATTAAAAGGATGTAATTGCATGGTTATAAATTGAGGTGTGGGGGGTTACTCGAAAAAAAGCGGTTCTACAACAATTAGTGTGGAAGATTTAACTCAGCTTTTAATGGCTAATTTACTTAAAATTTAAAAATCGTTGTTTTTAAAGTATATTTTGACAAATTTCTTATAAGAAGGAAGCCTTGTATGATCTGCGGGGTGTCTAGCGATGATTTGAGTTGGTCTTGACCCTTTTACAGCTTAACAGAGCCGTCCTTGTTAGTTATCCACCACACTAATTGTCGAAGAACCAAAAAAGCTTGACTTTTTGAACGCAATCTGCTAGGATACACGTATGTGAGTGCGCTGGAGGCAACTCCTGTGCGATTCAACAAACGAATGTCTGCGTAAACCCCCACGAACGTGGGGTTTTGCGTACCTGCACAAATGTTATGAGATGGTGTTTTTGCTTGGAATCCCCTATACTATCCTTATCCTCCTATCCTCTTTTGGCTAGCGGCTGCACTCACATATTAGACATTTGTTGGAGTTCGCACCCGCTGGCCAAAAGAGGATAGGAGCATATTTTTGAACCCTTTCTGATGAATATTCATATAGAGGAAAATGTAAATCTCGCGCAATTTACCACCATGCGGGTGGGAGGCAATGCGCGTTTTTTTGTACGTGTGGCGAGCGCGAATGAACTGAAAGAAGCAGTGTTTTTTGCTCGCGAAAAAAAGCTCCCCATCTTTGTTTTAGGGGGCGGATCAAACACCCTTGTCTCAGGGACTGGGTTCCCGGGACTCGTAATGAAAATTGAAATAAAGGGAGTTGATTACAGCGGGACAAAAATTGTAGTTGGTGCAGGAGAGGTGTGGGACGAAGTAGTGCGCGATGTTGTTGCACACAACATGTGGGGGATTGAAAATCTTTCACTCATTCCCGGCTCGGTGGGAGGTGCAGTAGTGCAAAATGTTGGCGCGTACGGCATGGAGGCTCGCGAAACTATTTTTTCTGTAGAGGCACTTGATACAAAGACAATGGCGATAAAAACTTTTCTGAATAGCAAATGTGAGTTTGGTTATCGCGAAAGTATTTTTAAAAAAAACAAAAATCTTATTGTGCTCCGCACCACACTTGATCTTAAAGAAGATAGTACACCACGCACGGACTACGAAGATGTGAAGAAATATTTGGCAGAGCAAAATATTTCTGCACCAACACTTTCTATGATGCGCGATATCATTATTGCTATACGCACCGCAAAGCTCCCCCAACCACCACTCGGAACCGCAGGCTCTTTTTTTAAAAACCCCGTTGTTTCAAGCGAGCAATACGAGAAGATAAAAAAAGCATTTCCTGAAATGAAGGCTTATATACAAGGCGATGGAACCGTTAAGCTATCTGGAGCTTGGCTTCTAGACCACGTGGGCAGGTGGAAGGGCGTACGAACAGGAGATGTGGGCGTGCATGAAAAACAAGCGCTCATTTTAGTAAATTATGGCAGTGCAAATGCAGACGAAATTATTTTGCTCGCAAGTGAAATGAAAAAAAGTATAAAAGAAAAAACAGGAGTGACGCTTGAAGAAGAAGTGGTCTTACTTTAGTACAAAGTAGAAAGTTGGTGCGCATTGTATTTATTTTTTACTTGTGACTTGTGACTTTCGACTAGCGTGTAATTTTTTTCAAAAAATTACACGCATGAGTTATCCACAGTTTAATTTCAAAATGCATTGTATTTGATTTTTATGTGCGCGATAATAATAGTAGATCAGTACCTCGTGTATGAAAAATATTTTCATACACAGATGATCCGACGATCACACAATGAGTGAATATAAATTAATTATTCTCACTCGGTCGAAGATTGTCGTAAATAATTTGCATACACGTTTTAAGATGCATTCATGTATCTTAAGACAGCACATAAAAACATGGCAGCAAAGAAAAAGGCTAAGAAAGTAGCAAAGAAGGCAGCAAAGAAGAAGACTGCAAAAAGAAAGTAACTTACTTTCTCTCACAAAAATCCCACCGACTATTTTAGTTGGGGGATTTTTGTTTTCTGCAATGGGGGGACCACTAGATTTTGTTAAAAAAGAAGAAACTATAAGAGAAAAACCAGAGCTTTTTGGTCATGAGTGAAAACGGCTACGGCAAGAAAACCGTCATCAAGGAATATAAAGTGCAGAAGCGCGGAGACTCGGGTATTAATACCGCAAAGGTGACAACTAAAATTGGTCAGCTCATGGTTGCAGAAGGTGGTCACGCCAGTATTTAAAGAGATTGTAGCTATTTCAAAAATGAGTCAGGTGATCCGCATTACCATGCAAGATGTACCAACCCTTGGCCGCGACACCCAGGGAGTACGTATCATGAAGCTACGAGAAGGGGATAGTATTGCATCACTGAGCTGTCTCTAGTGTCCTTAACAAAAGATCCCCGGACTTTTAAAAAGTCCGGGGCTCTTTTTTTGACAGTACTAATGATTTATGTTAGTCTGAATTCAGGTTGTTTGTACGTTGACCTAAGTAAAGGCTGTCCCTTTCAACTCAGTGGAGAAAAGAATGAAAAATTGTCACAGTAGTACGATTTATGTGGATGGCAAATATGTCACAAACCCAGATTACATCCATGGATGTGAAGGGACGCGCCTGATTCAGCGGCTTAAATTGCCACAGAAAGAAAGCCTTCCCGCTTTTGGTGGGGGCTTGAAGCACGGAGGACTCTCGGAAAAAGCATGGGAAATCATTTCCGCGATTTGTTCGTTTGATGCTATGGGCGCTTCTGAATTTGAGATGGGAGCACTACCAGAAGCTATTCAAAAGTTGAATGATGGCTTCATGAATCTTGAAGCGTATCCTCTGACAGTTTCAGGGAATCCCAATTTTTCATTATCAGGAAAGTTTCAGGAATATGAATCCAGCGCTCGTGAAATGATTCGGAAGGATCACAAGCTGGGGGGGGACCGTTTTTGTCCTTGCCCCACGCCATATCCGGCAACATGTGGAGGATGTTATTTGTACGCTGGCACTCGGGGAGGAGGATTTCCTGAAGGAGTACACATATCTAAGTCGTACACTTTTTACATCTCTACAATGGGTGAGTAAGGATGGCGATGATGGTAAGTGGCAGTCACGTATTCCACAGGGGTGGCTCGAATTAGATAACGGCTTTATGTTCTTTGTGAACGAGGACATGTGGCGAGAGTTCTGTAAATTATTTGGTGTTGTGGTTCCGGGCGTTACGGAAATAAATCCAGTACATCCGGACTACACACTAGTAAACAAGGCGCTCGAATCCTGCCCTCTTAAAGAAAAGGTAGCATCGTAGTTGACTCAAATATTTTGGGGCCCCAAGTTTCGGGGCCCCTTTTGTTTGCACGCTTATCTCGTACAAGGTATAATATAAGCATCTTTATGGACCTCCCCACATTCACTAATCCCGAAGTAAACATCAAAGCGCTTGGTATTCACGAGGGTATGGTTATTGCCGACCTTGGCGCTGGGATAGGCGCATACACGCTCCCTCTTGCAGAAAAAGTCGGGGAGACAGGGCGTGTGTACGCCGTGGAAGTGCAGAAGGATTTTCTTACTAACATTAAAAATGAGGCAACGAACCGCGGGCTCAAAAATGTAGAGCTTTTGTGGGGTGACATAGAGCGCCTCGGCGGTACAAAAATAAAAGATGGTGTGTGTGATGCGGTCGTGGTTTCAAACGTACTCTTTCAAGCCGAGGACAAGCAGGGGCTTCTCCGTGAGGCAAAGCGTATTTTGAAAATAGGAGGGAAGCTCCTGCTTATCGACTGGAGTGACTCCTTCAACAATCTCGGTCCATCACCAAAAATGGTTGTCACCAAGGATTCTGCCCGTGCACTCTGTGAGGCAGAAGGTTTTGTCATCAAGGATGAAGTCCCCGCGGGCGCACATCACTATGGTTTTGTAATGTTTAAGTCATGATATAATCATACCTATGACTCAAGGACCCAAAATTTTTCAAATAGTGATCATGGTAGTGTTTGTCGCGTTTTTGCTTTTAGGATTTTTGGGTTTTTCAGGAAAGCTTCCCCTTCCCGGAGGCGATAAAAAAATAAATTACGGAGTGGTGACCATGTGGGGTAATCTTCCTGCTATTCCAATGCAGGGGCTCATTACCGCTATTACGAGTGCTGATAAAAGCATTACTATCAAGTATGTAGAGAAAAACCCCGCGTCACTTCGCAGAGACTTTGTAGAGGCACTCGCCGTGGGGCAGGGGCCCGACATTATAATGCTTTCACAAGATGAGATATTGAAAAATATAAATAAACTTAGTTTTATTTCATATGAATCAATTCCCGAGCGTGATTTCAAAAGTACATTTATAGAAGAAGGAGAAATGTTTTTGTGGCCAAGTGGTATTTCCGCGCTCCCTTTTACCATAGACCCAATCATAATGTATTGGAACCGAGATATTTTTACCGATGCACTCGAGACAGCCCCTCCAAAAACATGGTCAGAATTTTATAATCTTGTGCCAAAAATTACCATTCGTGATGGGAAAAACAACATAACACGAAGCCTCGTTTCTTTTGGTGAATATAGAAATGTTACCAATGCAAAAGAAATCATTGCAACGCTCCTCTTGCAGGCGGGAGTGCCTATTGTGCAAAATACAAATGGCGCAATAAAGGCGGGTATCTTTGTAGAAGCACCGTCCAATACAGAAAACCCCGCCGTTACGACCATGCGTTTCTTTACCGAGTTCTCAAAAGACTACAAGGATTCATATTCATGGAACCGCTCCCTTTCACCTTCACGCATCATGTTTGAACGGGGGGACCTCGCGATTTATTTCGGGTTTTCGAGCGAATACTCTTCAATAAAACTGAAGAATCCGCATCTTAATTTTGATGTTTCACTCATACCACAAATATCGCCGGTATCTAAAAAAATAACATTTGGTCGCATGTACGGTCTGGCTATTGCAGATAGAAGCGAGAATAAAACAGGTGCGCTGTATGCAGTATCGCTTCTTTCGCAAAAAGATAGCATCGATGGTTTTGGATCAATAACGGGCCTTCCGCCAGTGCGTCGAGACCTTGTTTCTATTAAGCAGACTGATGCAGTAGCCTCGGTGTTTTATAACGCAGCATTGATAGCGCGTGCTTGGCAGGACCCGTCTCCTGAGGATACGAGCAATATTTTTATGACGATGATTGACAGCATTACCTCAGAGCGGGTAAAGCCATCGTCCGCAGTTTTGACTGCACAAAGTAGCCTTGCACGGCTTTTAGAGCAGTATCAGCCACAATGATTGAATGGAATGCGGAATGGGGAAAAAGGAAAAACTAATTCAATGCGAAATATGAAATACACAAGAACAAACCAAAAAACACTTGCGACCATCCTGTCAGTCGTCGTTTTTGCAGTGCCGTTTATTGCTGTGGCGCAGGTTGGGATTCCGTGCGGGGAGGATCTTAATGGCGACAAGATTATTTCTGGAAACAATGAGGAGTGCAATTTTAACGACCTCATTCAGCTTGCCAACAACATCATTAAGTTTCTCATCTACAAGGTAGCCGTCCCGCTCACCGCCATTGGTTTTATGTTTGTGGGTGCACGTTTGGTTATTAATCAAGACAAAGAAGGCGAGTGGACGAAAGCCAAAGAGGCGTTCTCAAATATCGCTATTGGTTTCTTTATCATGCTCGGCGCGTATGTCCTTATAAAAACAGGGCTTTTTGCGCTTTTGTCCGACGACCAACGGACATTCATGCAGTTTCTGTTTCAATAATTATTAAAAGTAGATATAATATCGATACTAGTCCCGTTAGAGGCTAAACGAGTAATAATAAGATGAAAAATAAAACAAAAGATACAATTGACTACACAGAACCTACTTTTCAAAAAGCCTCTAATCGGATGAAAAAAATACTTGGAGCGGTGGTGCTTGGAATGATGTTTTTTCCAACAATGTTTGTACTAGCAGCTACTTCGGCGTGTGAAGGAATGCCAATAGAAATTCTTTCCAATTGGAATACTCTTGGTGCAGAGAATCAGCAATTTTATTCAAATAAATATTGTGGTTCAGGTGGTACAAATACTAATGCGCCTAGTGGTGGTACAAATACCAACGCGCCCGCAACAGAGATAAAGACCACACTAGTAAACCCCATCAAGGCGAAAACGTTCGATGAATTTGCATCAGCCGTCATTAACGCCGTGGTAAAAGTGCTGATGCCGTTTGTGGTTATCGCCTTTATGATTTCCGGATTTTTGTTTATTAAAGCGCAGGGCAATGTAGAGGAGCTCGGAAATGCAAAAAAGGCGATTATGTATAGTCTCATAGGTGCGTTCATTTTGCTCGGTGCCCTTGGTTTTTCACAGTTAATAGGGTCAACAATATCTACTATTACCAACTAACCCATATGCTAAAAAAAGCTGTTCTACTTTTTGTTCTACTTTTATCACCGATTGTTTCATTTGCTTATGGGCAGTCGCCGTCATTTGTGGGGCCAATGTCTCCCGGAACCGTAGTGACCGAAAGACAAGACCCCTACTTCGTAGGACCACAAAACGCAATGGATTTTAAGGGATTTGTTGACTATATCATTAGCACAATCATCACTCCCGCGATTGTGATTATTTTTGCCTCAGCAGTGGTATTTTTCTTGTGGAATATGTTGAGGATTATTCAGAAAAGCGGAGACGCCGAAGAGCGCGCAAAAATGAAGGAGCAAGCGATATGGGGGATAGTAGGTATTGCCGTCATGGCCTCCATGTGGGGGTTGGTCAGCTTTGTAACGGGTACTTTTGGTGGGGCGGGTGGTGCCACCGTGCAAATTCCGGGAAGCAAACCAGCTTGTGCGGGGGTTACTTGTTCCTCCATTCCTGATTGCGCGCGCCTTGGTACATGTTCAGCAATACCAAATCGATAGAAACTAGAAATTAAAATAGTACCTTCTCACCCAATAATTTGTCTTTGCGAGCATAGCGAAGCAATCCAAGGCTCATTACTAACGCTCTGGATTGCTTCGTAGGGGTACCTACTCGCAAAGACGAAGATCCAAGAGTGTGTGGCAGGGATCCATAAAACCCCTTGCCCTTTACATATAGTTTTCGTATAATTAAAGAAATACGATATTGTATGAGAATCGTAGATATATTAATAAATTAAAAAGTAAGTAACGAGCGGAAAGAGATTAGATTCTTACCCAGTTAAATCCTGCAGAGCAGGGACTTTTAGTAAAAAGTCATTTAACCGGGTGGTAATTTTTTTAAATCTCGCAGTAGCTCGCTAAGAAAATTAACCATGAAAAAAGTTATTACATTTGGTCTTATGTTGTTGCCGTCTATCGCTTTTGCAGCGCCACAGCTACAAGGGGGGGTAACCTCTGCATCAAACTTGGTTGTGTTCCTAAAGGACTTGCTTAATGTTGCAACAGGCTTGATTTTTGCAGCAGCAGTGGTATTTTTCCTTTGGAACGTATTCAAGTTTGTTATGTCGGCAGGAGATGAGGAAAAGCGTAAGGAAGGCTTGAATGGTATCGTGTACGGTATCATTGGTATTGCAGTGATGGCATCCGTCTGGGGACTCGTAGGGTTCCTCACAGGGACAGCTGGGTTTACTGGTGGTACATCAATAGCGCCACCATCACTTAGTATATAGTTCTAGGCATAGCGATTTAGTTTTAGTTACCCCAATATGGAATTTCCCATTATGCAAAAAATAATTGATGCGATTTTGCAGCCATTTGTCGTGCTTCTCATGGCAGTGGCGGTAGCATATTTTCTTTTTGGCGTAATGAAGTTTGTCAAAGACCAAAGCAGTGAGGACGCTCAAAGTGAAGGCAAGCAACACATGGTGTGGGGGGTTGTTGGACTCGCTATTATGGTGGGTGTGTACGGTATCCTCAATTTCATCAGCTCGTTTACGGCTGGGTTCACGCAGTAGGTTTTTGTAGCACTGATAAAATATAAAAAATGAAGCCCGCAGTTGATCCCGCGGGCTTCGTTGTTTCAATTGCAAATTAAAGTAATACATTGGTGATGATAGCCTCACCCCCATTTTTCGATCGGAAGTAATACTTTGTGTTCACCAGCATTTTCCCGATGTTTACTTCTTCCCCGCGAAGAGGACAAGCAAACCATTCCTTGGGTGAAACAAAGGCGCTCTCGGCAGAGTCATAGTCAACCATCATCTCCGCCCCAGGTGTCGTACAGCAGTACCATACTTGCCCACCTGACGGGAGAGGATAAATCGCCACACTTTGCGACGAGGTTAAAGGTATCGTTTTTGTAGGGTAGTTTTTGGGTTCCATCTGCTCTCTCGCTACTTGAGAGACTGCAGGACGGTCCCTCCACGGCATGGCGTCAACTGCAATCGACCATGGCATGAATATTCCATCCATTATTCCGAAGAGAGTAATGATCAGCCACGGCCAGCCTTTTTTATCTTCCGCGTTCGCTTTTTTACGGCGAACCATTAGGGTAACTGTTGTAGCAAAGAGTATCCCAAAAAGGAACAAACCTTCCTTGATGTTGCCTATTAAAGCAAGCATAAACTGCGACATAAATGGTTTGTCAACGCCCCATGAAGTTGTTGGTACGAGTGACAGAAAAGCAAGAGCAATAATTACACAGATGCCGTAAAAGGCGAGCTCCACCGCAAACGTCCCACGGAGTTGTTCGTATTTCGATGACAAAAGGCCAACAGCGATACTCCCACCAATAATTACAAAGAAGGCACCTGGGTTAGCTCCAAAAGGTATAAAACCGAGATAGAACAAACTAACAGTACCAATGATGGCGACGATCTTGAAGATGTTTAAGTATTCTTCAATCAGCCACTTTGCTCCATTAGAAAACCCACCGTGTTCACCTTTTATTTTTGGATCACCAATGATTGCACCCGCAACAGCAACCCACGCCACTTGTCTTGGTCGCCACCACAGTATTGCAACAAGAATAGCAAACACAATCGAGCTGGTAATGTTAATACCGTATAGAATACTGGCAAGTGGTGCCCATGCGAAGTAAGCAAGTACATTGAGGATAAATCCACAAAAAACTATGCCTGACATCGCAAGTAACGCAATTATGAGCTTACGATATACAACGCGTGGATAACCAACGCCAAGTTTCACAAGGTCGCCGGCCCCACCTACTGCTTCAACAATGATATCAATTACACTTGCTTCATCTTTCGGAAACATTTCTGTCTGTTGAGCGTTGCTCATTTGATTCTCCTATTCATATATTGAACAATCGTCCGGCCCATGCTTCTAGTTTTGAAGTAGGGTTGTTGATTTTGTGAAGCTCTGCTTGAACCTTCAGACGGCTTTTTTCAATTGCCTCCACAATTTTCGCTGGTTCAGCAAGGTCATCAATGCTTGCAAGACCAAGCATTTTTGCAGCAAATTTCTTTGCTTTTAAACTACTTGGCTCACCGCTCAGGAATTTGTTTTTCTTGAGCATATCAAGAGCTGAAGAGGCATCACCAGTACCAATTTGTTTGGCGAGGCTTTTAAGAAACTTCACACGATTATCTTTATCGGTGAATTCGATATTTACTCGATGTTTCGCGTCTCCTTCTTCAGTTTCTGTCCTGATACCAGTGACGATAACCCGAAACTGCTCGGCCTCATTATCGTCCATTTTCGCAACGAGAGTAGTCAATGATGTGACTTCCGCTGGCTCAAGTACAGCAAGTAGGGTCGCGTAGATTTGTTCATCAGCTTTTCCCCATCCAAAAAGACTTGGAAGTTGCTGTTTTACGGCCTCCTTTTTTTCTTCTGCTGTTTTTGCAGCCGATACACTTTTGTTACCCATTAAAACAAGCAACAAAGTCATAAGGCTTACACCCATATCGGCTAATCCACTGAATAAATGCATTTTTTCCTTTGCTACGCTATCGTCAGTGCTCATTTCACTCTCCTTAAGAACATTACGTTAATTTGCAATTGTCAATGAACCGACAATCATTCTTTACTTCCAGTACTATTATAGCAAATTTGAATAGAAAAGTCAAGCCCAATTTGGGGGGTGCGGGAGGTTGTGGAATAGGGAGGAAATCACCCCAGCGAGGTTTAAACTCGGTGAAAAATCCCTCAGCCATAAAATATAAAGGCTTGGTACAGCAGTACCAAGCCTTTATATTTTATTGTGCCGGGGGAGAGGACTTGCCTCTCCCTGCGGTCGAGACAATCCATTTTAATAGTCGCGATGCTCCTTTAAAATGGTGTGCCTACGATTCAAGTCCTCCTTTTCCATCACAAGAATATAAACAAAAACACCCGTAAAGGGTGTTCCTGTTTATATTTGTGCCGGGGAGAGGACTTGAACCTCCACGAGTTAACCCCGCTTGCTCCTAAGGCAAGTGCGTCTACCAATTTCGCCACCCCGGCATATTACAATTATCAACATTCTGCCCTAAGCAAGCACAAAAGGTAAGTGAGTCACCAATTAAGCCAGTCCAGCATATGAATACAAGGTACACTAATTTGTATGTGGTCACAAGCAAATTATGTGTTTTTGTGGTCACAGGTTACTAAGTGTTCTCGGATGGTTACATCCTGCGAGCACTAAGTACCTTCGACCCCGCCTCGCCTGCTTCGCTCCACTCGACATGGCTCCGGCTCGCACAACGGCACACAAGCAAAGCAGTTTGCTTGTTAAGACAAAAGAATGTTTGAGTAAGCTCAAACATTCTTTTGTCTTACCGTTGTGCGCCCAGTAGGATTCGAACCTACGACCGTCTCCTTAAGAGGGAGCTGCTCTACCAACTGAGCTATGGGCGCATAATTTTAAATATCAGCACTTCATGCGAATAACCATTCTAGCAAATCCTACGAGCCTACCAAAACAGCTATGGGCGCATGTAGAAATATTTTTCTACTTTGGCAATTATACACAAAAATTATGTTTTCTCAAATTTAATGGGATGGGACTCGGTCACGAGTTACTAGGTGTGCTCGATTGAGTACAATCTGCGCGCACTAAGTACTCTCGACCCCGGCTCAGCGACCCACTATCGTGGATGCCCGCTTCCGCCTTTCGAGTCCCATCCCGGACACAAAAAACAAGTCGCCGAATGCTACCGCATTCGGCTCCTGTTTTTTTGTGTCCGGGATGGGACTCGAACCCATAAGCCTTACGGCGGGAAATTTTAAGTCTCCTGTGTATACCATTCCACCACCCGGACAATACAAACATACTATACTGTTAGTTCATTTTTTCAAAGAAATTTTCTAAGACAGGAAGATAACCCGGGATGAATTCGTAGTTTTTTAATTCATCTTTGGTGACCCACGCGAAAGCATGGTTTTCATCACTGAGTGTGATATCTCCACCCGTGTATGTACACTTAAAGGTAGCGAGAAACACTAGGTCTGTTTGCGCCCCGGGTTTGTTCCATGGTCGTCTAATAATATTAACAACATCTTCTATCTTAACTCTTATGTTACTCCCAAGTTCTTCCTCAATCTCTCTATAAAGAGATTCTTCTAGGGGGATTTGTTCCTCGCCTTCGGAAAGCTTTCCACCAGGCAATTCCCATCTTCCTCCTCCGACGAACGTTAGTGGTTCCTGAGTGATGAGAATTTTATCACCATCGCATATGATAGCTTTGGTACCAATGTATGAAAGTTTGTTCGTCATTGAGGCGTGGGGGAGAATCGAACTCCCGTGTAGAGGTTTTGCAAACGACTGCCTTACCACTTGGCTACCACGCCGTATATTTAGTTGTTAGGTTGTAGGTATTGGGTGTTAGGAGGATTCGTGTTTGCGCAAAGCGCAAACACGAATCCTGAATTACCTTAAACCTAAAAGCTTTAACCTAACACCTTGTATCCTACCCTTGTTGTGCGAGCTCGTCAATTCTTTGGCGATTGCGTTCGCCTTCATCTATCTTTACTTCGAGTACAGGAAGCGCTTTCAGGTGCGCATGATCCTTGATGTCTTCACGGAGGTCAGTGCGTTTTCTCCTTGCAAAGTCGAGGGCCTTTTCTTCCTCGCTCGTAGGGAAGCAGGTAATATAAATAGTACCTCGTTTAAAGTCGGGGGAGATGGTCGCATCAGTCACGGTGATAAGAGAGTTTTTACCCGCTTCACGCGTAAAAAAATCTGCAGCAATAGCTCGGAGAAAGGCGCGCATTTTGTCTTGTCTTGGGGTAGTCATGGCTGATTTTCTTATTGAGCAAAGCGAGATTTAGAAAATCGCCACCCGGTTAAATGCGATTTTTCAAATCGCGATTTCAAATTCCCCCTTAGGCATACCGAGATTCTTTTATTGTTATTTGGTATTTTAGTCATGGTATGTTTTTATATTTTTAATTTGAAATCATTTAACTGGGTAAGTAATCCAATGTCGCTTCTGAATTAGTAAATTCACCTACGGGTCGCGTTGTCTTACTTATCTCTCGTTCATTACAAATGCCTCCAGTACGTCGCCACCAGCAATCTCAATCTTTGCATCGATCATCATTCCGCATTCATTGCCCTCCTCCACTTTTTTTGTCGCAAGTTTCTGCGCTTGAAGACCTTCAATTTTTCCTCGACCAATCTCTACCTCTCGGCGCATGATTTTTACTTGCGCACCTACTTCAAGCGCCCCCGTAGTAACCTTGCCACCAATAACCTGCTTGTGCTTTGTGGCACTAAAACATTTTAATATTTTTGCGGTACCCACAACCTCTTCGCCCATTACTTTTGGGGTACGGCGGTCAAGCTCCTCATTTAACCACTCTGAAAGTTTGTAAATAATGTCAAAGGTTTTGATTGTCGTTCCAAAACGCTCCGCAATATCTTGCGCCCCACGCTCGACCTTTGTGTGGAAGCCAATGATAATAGCGCTCTCTGAGCCGGATGCAAGCTTTGCATCGTTTTCACCAATGGTGCCGACACCTTTTGCAATAATTTTAATCACCACGCGCTCACGCTCTATTTTTCCAAGCTCCTTTTCAATAGCTTCAAGGGTACCACCTACATCTGACTTCAGAACAATGGGCACTACGAGTGCGTCGGGGGCGAGCGCCACCGTGCGAACAACATTTTTGAGGGGCTCTTTCTTTTTTGCTTCTCTAAGCTCCATCTGGACGCGCTCGGCATCTTTTTTGTTTGCGTAAGCGCGGAAAGTGCTTCCCACAGAGGGCAAGCTGTCGAACCCCGTGATTTGAACAGGGGAGGAGAACGTTGCCTCTGAAACCTGTTTCCCAAGGAAGTTTTCAATAGCACGAACAGGCGCCATTGACTCCTCTGAAAGAATGAAGGTACCTTTTTTGAGGGTGCCATTGGTGATGATGAGTGTCGCAGACGTCCCACGCTTGGTATCAATGTGCGACTCTACAACGATACCTTCCGCAGAAATGGAGCTGTCACCAGAAAGGTTCTCCATTTCAGCTACAAGGAGCATCATGTCGAGGAGCTCGGGGACACCGGTACCGAGCTTTGCAGAGATCGGAACAAACGGCACGTCACCTCCAAAGCCCTCGAGATAGATTTCATTTTCTGCGAGGTTTTGTTTGGTGCGCTCTATGTTTGCATTTGGCTTGTCGATTTTGTTGATAGCAACAATGTAGGGGATGCCAGCCTCCTTGATGGCACGAAGTGCTTCCTTTGTCTGTTCCTTCACTCCGTCTTCTGCAGATACAACAAGTACCGCAATGTCTGCTACGCCTGCACCACGTGCGCGCATTTTTGAAAATGCTTCATGCCCAGGGGTGTCGAGAAAGGTGATGTGGTTGGCAGCGAGGAGGTCCTTTGGATTGTGCGCCACTTCGTATGCAGAAAGGTGCTGGGTGATGCCACCCGCTTCGCCTGCAACAATGTTTGTTTTGCGAATGTAGTCAAGAAGCGACGATTTGCCGTGGTCGATGTGCCCCATGATAACAACGATGGGAGGACGGGGGATTATTTTAGGTGAAGTTTGTTTTGTCATAAAAATTAGTTGCGTGTCGCATTTTTAACCGCGTTCTTTTCTTCCTCGGTCATTTCAAATTCTGAAGTAAAGTTCTTGACAGGCTTTGCAAAGACACTCACGCGGTCGCGCGCATAGAGGCTCGAGATAACGGTACCGTCACCGTTTTCCGAAAGGAGTGCGATTGCAAAGCTCTGGTTACCACCCTCGCCGTTGCCCTTGAATGCATTAAAACGAATTGTTTCAACCCCCTGAATGCTTCTCTTAATGCGCTCCTCAGCGTTCGTGAGGTAGCTCGTGGTGTCTGACTGAAATTTCTCAAGCGCGCGAATGTCGTTACCCAGCGCGACAATTGTCCCCTCGAGACTTTGCGCATCCTTGCCCGCAAGGAGCTTTTTCATACGACGATCCAAAATAAAGAGCCATACCAAAAGAGCGAAAATAATAATCGCAAGTACAATAACGCTAATTTGGAGAGTCTGAGGTGTCATGGTGCTTGAAAGAGTACCATAGATTGGGCTTTTTTACAAAAAATCCTCGTCTTTGCGAGGAAGTACTCTGACGAAGCAAGCTAGTATCTGAATGCGGGATTGCTTCGTTCCTCGCAAAGACGGCTAACGAGATTGTGAGGTAAAAAGAAAACCGCCTCGTCAGAAAGACCGAGGGGTTTTGTGACGGGGCGGTCAGCTAGGAAGTATGCCACATTTACGAAAGAACCATTTAAGGAATGTAGAATTTATCTTAATTAAAAACCAATCATCCATTCTACACTTCCAGCATGGTTCGAAAACTCCGATGGTAATATTGTAAATTGCCGGATTCTTCAAGCACACTTGGCACGGGCAGTTGTGGTCGACTGTCATTCCAAAGTTGTTAACTTTTATCTCCGCAAGATTTTCGCACAAGGGAACATAATGCTGGGGCTCTTTTTTGTCCAATTTATTCTCCTATATCAATTTTAAGGTACCAGTTTAACAGCAGATAAATGTTATCATAAGATATATGAAAAGTCAAGTCTTTTGTCGGGAGGGTGAAAAGGCTATTATGACGAGATGCGAAGAATCTATTTGGACAATGCATCGGCGACGCCGGTGGGGGCGGTGGCGCAAAAGGCGGTGGCGGATGCGGTGAAAAAGTTTCCGGGAAACCCGAGCGGGATTCACAATGAGGGGCGGTCGGCTCGGGTAGCACTCGAGGGGGCGAGGGCGGAAATTGCTGTAGCAATTTCCGCACGCCCCGATGAGGTCGTTTTTACGAGTGGCGCGACGGAGGCAAACAACATGGCAATAAGTGGGGTGATGCAATCTGCTCGAATGTCGGGGATAGCTCGTCCTCATATTATTGTGTCCGCAATCGAGCATGCATCAGTGCTAGAAGTGACACGCATGATGGAGAGGTATGGCGCACGTGTCGACTATGTATCGGTGGACACTCGAGGTGTCATTGATACAAAAGAAATCCGCAAGCTCATTTCTCCAGAAACTATTCTTGTGTCTATAATGTATGCGAACAATGAGATTGGGGCAATTGAACCCATCATCGATATTGCAAAAGAAATTCGTCATGCGCGCAAAGTAAACAAAAGTGCGTACCCGTATTTTCACACGGACGCTGCGCAGGCGGGGAATTACTTGGATATCAATGTGCTTCGTCTTGGGGTCGACCTGATGACACTTTCATCGGGCAAGACATATGGACCGCGAGGTATTGGTGCACTCTTTGTGAAGAGAGGGGTGCAAATGAGCTCCCTCATGCACGGTGGTGACCATGAGAGTGGGCGTCGCCCTGGCACGGAGGCAGTCGCGCTCGCATGTGGTTTTGCTATTGCTCTCACAGAGGCACAGAAGATTCGTGAAAAGGAAGGCAAGCGAGTGGTTATACTACGCGACTCCTTGGCTACAAAAATTTTGAAAAAAGTTTCTGGCACATCGCTCAATGGCCATTTGGAAAATAGTCTCCCAAACATTTTAAACATTTCGTTTGAAGGCGTGGAGAGTGAGGCGCTCGTGCTGTACCTTGATGCGGGTGGGATAGCTGTCTCAGGAAAGAGCGCTTGTAAGAGTTCTGATGAAAAGACGTCTCATGTTATACTGGCGATAGGCAAGGCTGGCGATGGGACGTCAGGAGCAATTCGCTTTTCGCTCGGGAGGGAAACAAAAAGTGAGGACATAGTGTGTGTCGCGAAAGAGCTTGAACGTATTGTCCCTCTTCTTCGCGAGGCGCGTGCGCAGAGCGACAGTGTTTAAACTACCAACAACAAACTACTAACTACAAACTAATTATTATGTACGAATCAAAAAATTTTGAGCGACTTTTAGGAACTGAGGGATTTTCAGATGTACTTTTGAGGAACCACTTTACGCTGTACGAAGGGTATGTTTCTAATACGAACAAAGCGCATGAATTTTTGAAGACCGCAGAAGTGGGCACACCCGTATACAACGAGCTCAAGCGTCGCTTTGGATGGGAGTGGAACGGTATGCGTCTTCACGAACTTTATTTTGGAAATATGATTAAGGGTGGAAGTCAGATTGACAAGAAATCTTCGCTCGCTAAAAAAATTGAAGAGGATTTTGGATCCGTTGAAACATGGGAAAAAGATTTTCGTGCCACAGGGGCAATGCGTGGAATCGGCTGGGCAATACTTGCTTGTGATAATGAGACTGGGAAACTTTTTAATGTGTGGGTAAACGAGCACGACGAGGGACACCTCGCAGGTGCAAAAATAATTCTTGTGATGGATGTGTTTGAGCACGCATTTGCACTCGACTATGGTATTAAACGCGCCGACTACATTTCTGCCTTTTGGAATGCGATTGACTGGAAGATTGTGTCTGACAGATTTCTTGCAGGAAAATAGCATTTTGGGTAGAATATCTTTGTATCTGTACCTATTCTAAATTCTATATCCTAACTTCTATATTCTACCCCTATGGAGCACCTCACCAAAGCACAAATTGTACTCCTTACACTCTTTGTAAGTTTTGTTGCATCAATGGCAACGGGTATTGTGGTTGTGACGCTTATGCAACAGGCCCCCGGCGCAGTGAACCAAACGATCACCAATGTGGTAGAGCGCACAATTGAAAAAATCACACCAACTTTTGTGGATAAACCGGGGGCAACCGTTGTGATAAAAGATGAAGACTTGATCGTGTCTGCTGTTGAGGAAAATTCAAAAAGTACGGTCGCATTGAAATATATTGGCGCAGAAGGGAACAGAGTAGCAATGGGGGTGGGGACAGTAGTGTCTACCGATGGACTCATCATTACTGATAAGAAAAATTTTGATAATGGACTTCTCTCTGCAACTATAAACGGCGCAATTTATACTGTTGATATTGTTAAGAGTGGTGATGATTCTCCGCTTGTGCTAGGCCGTCTCATGCCGGTGGCAAGCACGACCCCCGCAGTTTTTATACCAGTAACTTTTGGAAATCCAGGCGCATTGAAGGTGGGTCAAACCGCGCTCACCCTTGGTGGTCGCGATGCAAAGACGGTCGCTTCAGGAATTATTACGAGTCTCGATACACACACAACCACTGATAAAGAAACAAAAGTTGAGACAACTATTTTGGACGGAGTTGTCCTTTCTCAACGGCTTGGCGGAATCTCAAATGGCGCACCCATCATCACCCTTGATGGTAATGTAATTGGCTTTGTCTCTCTCGACGAGAGTATTGGATCGCAGGTTGGTGTGCCGGTTACTGAAGCAATAAAACTTATTGATGCTGTAAAAGCCCTGCCCGCTGCTAGAAAAGCACAATAGTCGGTGGTTGGTTGACACGCTAGCGGTTAGTATCGTATGATGGGTTTTAACGACAAGATACCTACATGATGCCTCCATTTAACAATTTCACCACCAAAGCTCGCGATATTATTCGTCGCGCGCACGAGCTTGCGGTAGAGCGTGGACAAAACCACGTGAGCCCGATGCACCTTTTGACTGCACTTGTGCTTGACGATGAAAGTATTGTTGTCTCAATTCTTGACCGTCTTGATGTAGACTCCATGGCTTTTGCGGAGGCTCTTTTGGATACCATTGAGCCCACCATTTCCCAAAATGTTGCTTCGGCATCGTACCAGCTCTACCTCACGCCGGAGCTTGGGCAAGTTCTCGGAGAAGTAGCACCACGTATTACGGAGGGAATGAAGGACGAGCAGATTTCGTGTGAGCATTTATTTCTTGCGCTTTTTGATGTAGAGGGGCAGGCACGAGAATTCTTGCAGCGCTACACTATTGACCGTGAGGGAGTGATGCGCGTGCTCGAAGAACTTCGTACACAAAATATCACCGACAATACGCCATCAAAAAAAATGAAGTCGGTGTACAAATACACGAGAAACCTTACCTCACTCGCAGCACAAGACAAGCTTGACCCTGTCATTGGTCGCGACAATGAAGTGATGCGCATTATTCAAATTCTTTCTCGTCGTACAAAAAATAATCCAATCCTCATTGGGGAAGCGGGAGTGGGCAAGACTGCGGTGGTAGAGGGGCTCGCGATTCGTATGGCAAAAAATGATGTACCGGATTCGCTCAAGGGGAAAGAGCTCGTCTCTCTTGATCTCGGGCAACTCATTGCAGGTACAAAGTATCGTGGGGAGTTTGAAGAGCGTTTGAAAAAGATAATGAAAGAGATTGAGCGCTCTGAGGGGAAGATTATTCTTTTTATAGACGAGATACATACTATTGTGGGCGCAGGCGCCGCAGAGGGCTCGATGGATGCATCAAACATGCTAAAACCCGCTCTTGCACGTGGGGAACTTCGCGCAATTGGCGCCACAACACTTCGTGAGTATCAGAAGCATATTGAAAAAGACCCCGCACTCACGCGTCGTTTTCAGCCGGTACATGTAAATGAACCAAACATAGAGGATGCGGTCGCTATTCTTCGTGGGCTCAAAGAAAAGTATGAGCTTTTTCATGGGGTGCACATTACTGGCGACGCTATTATGGCAGCGGTAAATCTTTCCAGTCGCTACATCACCGATCGTTTTCTTCCCGACAAAGCAGTGGACCTTATTGATGAGGCTGCATCATCTCTTCGCATTTCACTTGAAAATAAACCTCCAGTTCTTGAAGATGCCGACCGTCGCATTATGCGTTTGGAAATTGAAAAAGAGGCGCTTAAGAAAGAGGCAGGGGAAACAGGTGACGCTGGCAAAAACGCAAAAGCACGCACTAAAAAAATCGACAAAGAAATCGGTGACCTGCGAGAAAAAACTCGCGAGATTGAAATGAAGTGGAAAAATGAGAAGGAACTCGTCGTGGATATTCGCACTATTAAAAAAGAGATGGAAACCGCGCGTCTTGAAGCAGAGACAGCAGAAATGAAAGCAGATCTCGCACTCGCAGCAGAGATTCGTTACGGCCGGATTCCCCAATTTGAAAAAGATTTGGTGCTTAAGGTCGCTCGCTTAAAGAAATTGCAATCCTCTCGAAGAATTTTGAAAGAAGAAGTGATGGAGCAAGACATTGCAGAAGTGGTTGCACGCTGGACGGGAATTCCTGTGACAAAAATGCTTGAAGAAGAAGCAGGAAAACTTGCGCATATAGAGGACGACCTTGAGAAACGTGTGGTTGGACAAAGGGAGGCAATTCAAAAAGTATCCGATGCCATCAAGCGTTCACGCGCAGGGATTGCTGATCCTAATCGCCCCATCGGCTCATTCCTTTTCCTTGGACCAACGGGTGTGGGCAAGACCGAGCTTTCAAAGGCACTCGCAGAGTTTATGTTCAACGATGACAAAGCGCTCATTCGTGTGGACATGTCGGAGTATATGGAGAAACACTCGGTATCAAAGCTTATTGGCTCACCACCGGGCTACGTGGGGCACGAGGAAAGTGGCAACCTTACCGAGACCGTGCGTCATCGCCCATACTCCGTGCTTCTTTTTGATGAAATAGAGAAGGCTCATCCGGAAGTGTTCAATATCCTTCTTCAGGTTCTTGATAGCGGACATCTTACTGACTCAAAAGGGCGTGTGGTGAATTTTAAAAATACAGTAATTATTTTGACCTCAAACATTGGCTCCGAGCATATTGATAAAATGCAGTCTATTGGTTTTGGTTCACACACGAGTGACAAGGTTGATTATGCAGACGCAAAAGATCGCGTGATGGAGTCGCTCAAGGATTTCTTCCGTCCAGAATTTTTGAACAGATTGGACGAAATAGTTATCTTTGATATTTTGTCGCCAGAAGTTATCCAGAGTATTGTGGGACTTCAAGTTGAGATTATCAAAAAGCGACTCGCTGAAAAGGAAATTACACTCAACGTGAATGACGATGTTTTGAAATATTTAGCTGAAAAGGGATATGATTCGCGCTATGGTGCACGCCCACTCAAGCGATTGATTCAGACAAAGATTTTGACTCCCGTTGCATCATTTATGATTTCCTCAGGTGTATTAAAGGGAGGGCGCGTACAGGTTTCCGTTGAAAAAGGGGAGATTGCTATTCGCGTGGAAAAGAAGCGGGTCACGACGAAGACCCGCGTGAGAGAAAAAATGGGGGTATAGTCGCTGGTAGTCAGATAGGGAAGGTATCCACACAAGTCACTTTGATTTCGGGGATTCTTCGTGTATCATGGTGTTGTGGCTGCGATTGATGACAATAAGCTCAAATTAGTAAAACAACTTTACTATAGTGATGGATATTCGATGAAGCGAGTGGGCGAGAGCCTCGGTGTTTCTATAGATGCGGTAACCTATTTCATGCGCAAGCACAAATTGGAACGCAGGACATTGATGGAGGATAGCGCTGTTCGATTTAGAAATAAACCACTATCGTATTCGATAAAGAAAAATTTAACTCGTGACCAGGAAGCTTTACGCGTGATAGGTGTCACATTGTATTGGGGAGAGGGTTACAAAACTGAAAAAAGTAGTGGAATCGATCTTGCAAATAGTGATGTTGCGATGATTGCAATGTTTGTACGTTTTTTGAGGGAGGTGTGTGGTGTGGACGAGAAAAGATTGAGAATATTATTATATTGCTATTCTAATCAGGATTCAAAAAAACTGCTTAGATTTTGGAGTAATATAACCAAAATTCCTTTGGAGCAATTCACGAAACCATATGTGAGAAGTGACTTTAATGTATCAATGCTGGACAAGATGCCGTACGGTATGGTACATATACGGTACGCCGATAAAAAATTACTGAAGACAGTAATGGCTTGGATGAATGAGATAAAAGAAAAATATGCGTAGGTGACAGAGCGGTCAAATGTAGCGGACTGTAAATTCGCCGCCTTCGGGCTACGCAGGTTCGAATCCTGCCCTACGCACAAAAACCAAAACCCCAACTCTACCGAGTTGGGGTTTTGGTTTTTGTGTAATGATGTTGGGAAGGGTTCGAACGCCGCAGTTCACCCCGAGGTTCTTGAGAGTGGTGTCACGGCGCCTGCTGGCACACTTTATATTTTATGAGTATTTTGACTGAGTATCTAATACTTCGTGACCATATAATATATACGTCAACAGTCGATTTTTTGACATTTATGTGGGTGAAATGATATACTCGCATACGGGAATTTGATTCCCGTTTTTTGTTTCTCGTCATTCGTCCTGTGGCGAATGCTGATTCTTAACTTCCTATTTTTAAGGGGCCAAAATGACTCAAAGAAAGTTTCTGAATTTAGTAGTCTTAAGACAAGAAATTGGAAAAGTCCAAAAACGAAAAAAACAATTCCCAAAGGGGGTTAGTCTTGCGATAATGCAAGACTTTGTTAAAAGTTTCTCAGACCAAATTACCCGAGCTGAAGCGCAAATAATTTCAGACGATGATAATGGTGTCACATGTTGTTCCGTAAGCGATGGTAAGCGAATACAGAAACAACTCGTAATTCCAACGAGTTGTTTTACGGAGATACGAAGTCCAGCTAAGAATCTTCAGTCCAATGCTAGCGAATTTGCACGATTAATGTAGATGAATCAAGGGAGTCAGAGAATCTTCTCCCCTCAATAAGCCCAGTCTTTACGATGGGCTTATTTTATTGAAAAATTGTTGTTTTTTGGCTCAAATTTGCTATACTCGCATTATGGAATTGAATGAAAGCAAGATGGACGAGCTTTTGGAGCTTACACGCGAGAACAACAAGATCCTCAAGGGAATGCGTAGTTCAGTGCGATGGGGCTCTTTTTTTAGATTTGTATATTGGGCGGCAATTATAGGCGCTACTATTGGAGTCTATTACCATTTCCAGCCAACGATACAAAAGTATGCAAAGACGCTCCAAACTTCTGTTGGCATAATACAAAATTTCGAGAAAGCAGCGGGCACTATTCCAACCAATATCCAGTCCACAAAGGGTTTCTTGGGAAGGTAAGAGGAACATTTGGGACACAAAGAACAGGGGGAACAAATAAAGAAAACAGCCGTGTTGTGGTAGTGGATTTGATTGTTGTCCTCTAGGTTCCCTTTGTCCCAAATGTTCCTCCAGTTGTTAAATACATGCCGGGGTAGCTCAGTTGGTTAGAGCATTCGCCTGAAGAGCGAGGGGTCGGCGGTTCGAATCTGCCCCCCGGCACAGAAAAAAGAAAACACCTACAGAGGGTGTTTTCTTTTTTCTGTGCCGGGGGAGCAAGGCAACTGCTTGCCTTGCGTGCAGATTCGAAAGACGGAAGATGTTCGCGAAGCGACACTGAGGCGGGTGAAAAAGCGAATACATGGAGCTTTCGCAAGACCGGAGCGCGACGGCGCGAGGTGGGGTAGCGGAATTTTTCAACAGAAAAATATCCGTGACCGACTTTGAATTACGAAACTCTATTTCTGTCATTGCGAGTCGGTACTCCGACGTGGCAATCTATGGGTTTATCCTGGATTGCCACGCGCTTCGCGCTCGCAAAGACAGGATTATAAGTAGTTTCGTAATTCAAAGTGACCGAGAGTACTTAGGAGCGAAGCGACTTAGTAACTCGTGATCGAGCATCAATTTTCCCGGCACCAGTAGAAAGAACGTATCGCGAAGCGATGCGTTCTTTCTACTGTATTCCATATTCCGCTTATTACAACGACTTAATCTTAACCGTCTGTTTTTTATCCTTGTCTATTTTTGGAAGCTTGATGGTGAGGAGCCCACGGCGCTCAGTAGCCTCCACGTCCTCAGTCTCCACTTCTGCGGGCAGTAAAATAGTGCGAGAAAATGCACCCCAGTAGAGCTCTTGATAAAAATAATTCTCAGTGGCAATACCTTTTGGTGCCTCTCTTTTTCCTTTAATTATCACCATCTCACGGGTCACAGAAAGAGAAAGATCATCCGAGGCAACCCCTGCAACCATAGCCTGAATGATAATTGCGTCGTTTGTTTGGTATACATCTACCGCAAGCTCGCCCTCGGGAGCCTCTGTTGTTTCCCACTGACCAAATGATCCTTGCGGTGTTTGGTCAACCGCAATTTCCTCGTCAAAATCCGACGTTCTGTTTTTTAGAGAAATGGTACCAGTAAGTCGTTCAAAAAAAGATTGTTTCATATTGTTAATTGTTGTTTTTTGGTAGACGTTTTATGATTTGTAGAAGCACAATGATGCCGATGATGGCGCCCCAGAATTGGGAGAATATTAAAAGTGTATTTAGTGTCCCATCACTTTCCATTATAGATAAATTAAAGTGAGCATGCAAGAGTGTCGCAACCAAAAGCCCGATCGCCACAGCTAGAAATCTAACAAATCTTGGTGTGTAAAATGCAAACGCTATCGCGATACCCACAAATGCAGATGATACAATATGGACGATAGTGGCGCCAATAAAACGCATATTTCCATCTGAAAATACTTGGAAAATACCATCATGAGATAGACCCTTTAAGATATAAAGAGTGTTTTCCATGGCAGCAAACCCAAGCGCTGCTGTGATGAGGTACACCACCGCGTCCATTGGCTCATCAAAAAACCTACTTTTAAACGCAAGCAGAAACACGGTGGCATACTTCGCAAATTCTTCAATGAATGCCCAAAGGGTAATCTGAACCGTCTGCTGGTCAGGAGACAGAAGTGAAAATTTAAGAGAAACCACATCCACCACATCCACGATAGAGGAGATGAAGCTAACCACTATTTTTTGTACGGGGAGAACAAAATAAACAATTGCCATACCGGCAAAAAAGGATAGTGCAACAAGGCCTCGTGGCTCAGGATTTTCAGAATCTTCTTTGAGCCAAAACCAAAGCCAGAGAAGTGAGGGGAGAAGGCCCCCAACAACGGAGATGAGAATTGGTTTAAAAGTTAAAATGGTTTCGGCCATGGTTCTACGAGGAGGAGCGACTTGCTCTCTCTTGGTAGTATACCCCAAATTTCTTCCGTGATAAACGGCATAAACGGGTGGAGCATTTTTATATTTGTCGCAAGAATATTTAGAAGAAGCCATTGAGCTGACTTTTTTGACACTGGGTCGGCACTTGCTAGACGCGGTTTCATCTCTTCAATAATTACATCAGCAAATGTATTCCAGAAGTAATGATAGAGTTCTTCGCCTGCGAGATGGAAGCGGAAGTTTTCGTAGTGCAACGTGATGCTTGTGATTGCTTTGCCAAGCTCTGTAAGAATTTCTTCATCACGCTTCGTGAGAGCGGGGCGTGGAGTATCAAGTGTCATGTCGCCAATGTTGGTAAGTACAAATCGTGTTGCATTCCAAATCTTATTACAAAAATGTTTGTAGCCTTTTATTTTGTCCTCCACGAGCGCGAGGTCGTTGCCAGGCGTGTTACCAATAACGAGCCCAATACGAAGCGCATCTGCGCCATATTTGTCGGTGAGGTCAATAGGGGAGACCACATTACCCTTGCTCTTGGACATTTTTTTGCCGTGTTTGTCGTTCACCATGCCGTGCAAGTACACTGTGCGGAAAGGCACCTCTTTTACAAGATAAAGTCCAAAAATGACCATGCGCGGAATCCACTTGAAAATGAGGTCTCGGCCAGTTTCCATTACATCTGTTGGATAAAAGCCCAAATCAGCCTTCTCTGGGTACCCTAGGGCCAAAAGGGGCCATTGGCCAGACGAAAACCAGGTATCAAAGGTGTCTGTTTCGGTGGTCAAAGGTTTGCCACATGTAGGACACGAGTCACCTTCTCTGTGGTCGGTATCAAGAGCGCCAGCGTTGCAGTGAGCGCAGATGAGGGCAGGAATTTGTATACCCCACACAATCTGCCTAGAGATATTCCAGTCCATCGTGTTATCCATCCAATACAAAAATATTTTCTCAAAATTGTCAGGAATGAATTTTATTTTTTCGTCACGCACGGCATCAGCCGCGAGCTTTGCAAGTGGCGCCATTTTTACAAACCACTGGGGCATTACACGTGGCTCGATAGTAGTACCACATTTGTAGCAGGTGGGCACTGCGTGTGTGTAGTCTTCTATTTTCTCAATGAGTTCGAGCACCTGCAAATCCTCTACAACTTTAATGCGCGCCTCAAGAATTTTCATCCCTGCATACTTTCCAGTTTTTTCATTGAGCTTTCCGAATTGATCAATGACTTCCACACGAGGAAGCTTGTGTGTCTCGGACATTCTGAAGTCGTTATTGTCGTGAGATGGAGTTATTTTGAGCGCGCCTGTTCCAAACTCCGGGTCCACTTCTTCGTCACTAATTACAATGAGCGAAAGTTTCCCCTCGGGGTGTTGTACTTCAATGGTCTGACCAATGAATTTTTTGTAACGCTCGTCGGTTGGATTTACGGCAACAGCAACGTCTCCAAAAATAGTTTCTGGGCGCACCGTGGCAACGACGAAGGGTCCGTACTTTATGTAGTACAGCTTGTCGGCTTTTTCTACATTTTCGGTTTCAACATCAGAGAGGGAAGTCTGGTGTTTTGTGCACCAGTTCACGGTGCGATACCCGCGATAGACGAGATTATCGCGGTACATTTTACGAAATGTTTCCTGCACCTCTGCCACAACGCTTGGGTCAAGCGTAAACTTTTCTCGCGACCAATCACACGATGCGCCGAGCGCTTTCACATCGGCTTCCATATGTTTCTTGCTCTCGAGGGTAAACGCCATAATTTCATCGTAGAGCTCTTTGCGGTCCATTTTGAAACGCGACCTCCCTTCTTTTTCAAGCTTTTTCTCGTACACAACTTGTGTTTCAAAACCTGCGTGGTCTGCACCGGGCACCCAGAGCGCTTTTTTGCCCTGCATACGCTGATAGCGTGTCATGATGTCCTCAAGAGCAATAGTGAGCCCGTGTCCTGCGTGGAGGCGCCCGTTCGCATTTGGCGGAGGCATGATGATAGTAAAAGGCTCCTTATGCCGTTCAGGGAGACTGTCCGGGTTAAAAAAACCACTGTCCTCCCAGAGTTTGTAAATGCGCGACTCCGTGTTTGCCGGTTCGTAGGGCTTCGTTAGTTTTTCAGGAGTTTCAGCCATAATTCACTTATTTTATCACACTTATCGCCAGTTCTGTAGGTATTGACTTTTTATATTAATATGCTATACTTCAAAAAGTTATTAACGGGAGATGATCATGGGTAAACGAATAGAAAGAACGCTTGAAAAAGGGGAAATTGTGGAGGTTTCTGTGGCTGATGATCGATGGGTTCCAGCGGAAGTAATCTCTGACATGGAAACGAGAGTTTCTGTCAAACTCCTAAAGCCCATTATTTGGGTTGAGCGACATACAGTTACAAAAGTTCCTTGGTTAGGATTTCTAAAACCAAAAACAACCGAAACAGTCACGAGTAAATATATTAAAACAATGACCGTTTCTTGTTTGTTGGTGCGGTGGCGATAGCCACGCAAACTACGATCAACCACGCCTGATTTTTATGGCGTGGTTTTTTTATTTCCTCTTTCTTAATTCCTCAAGGGTTGGACTTACGGATTTTGCGAGTTTGAGGGTGCCGTTGGCGACGATGTGTTTTTTGTGTGATATACTGTAGCCAATATGAAATTTAGGAGGGAGAATAATTTAGCGTTTATTGATGGACAGAATCTGCATCTCGGCACTACACAAAACGGGTGGAAAGTTGATCACAATAAACTAAGGATATATCTGAAAGATAAATACCATGTCACTGAGGCATATTACTTTCTAGGGTACATTTCAGAGGAAGAGCAAGACTTGTATAACAATCTACAAAAGGCAGGCTTTATTGTTGTATTCAAGGAACATAACTCTAGCCTCCTGGCGAAAAAGAAAGGGAATGTTGACACTGATATTGTGTTTGAAATAATGAAAAATCTTGTCGACAACAAAGATTTTGATAAGTTTCTTTTAGTGTCTGGCGATGGTGATTATAAAAAGGTAGTTGACTACTTGATAAAGAAAGATAGATTTAAAAAGATACTTTTTCCGAACAAAGATTTTGCTTCTTCTTTGTATAAGACTTTAGGTGCGGGGGTTTTTGACTATATGGAACACTTTAAAACATACGTGGAGTGGCATAAAAGTGAAAAGGGCTCCTAAGGCACGATCACCTTTCGGAACCCTTTTCGTATGGATATGCTGATATTGTACAGTATGTGCGTATAAAAAGTCAAATTATCTGCTGTTTCCTTCAACCTATCATTTGCATTTTAACTGCCATACATTCAATGCTATAGCATTGAATGTATGGCAGTTAAAACTCGTTTCCCTGCGGTCTCTGCCGCAGGGTCCTTGTAGGAAAGTCAGAAAACCCTCGGTTTTCTGATGTATACTGTGCCCATGACTCTTCAAAAAGGTTACCACTGTGCGTACGAAACTCACTACCACATCGTG
>JAUSES010000034.1 GCA_030649835.1 bacterium | reverse complement strand
GATTCACTCGTGTATGGATCTCCTTCCTGTTATAATCTCGCGTTATACTGTCTTGACAGAAATGGTGTTCCATGTAATACAGCAAAAGAATCTCCCCTGATTGTTGGCGGAACTGACCCAACAACAAAACATTCACTTGTTGATGATTCATCTGCGCGCTGGTTGCGAATGCAAAGTATCTTGGACATTCCTTCAGGGCAATACCGAGTGATTTATCTCGAGATCACTGCTCCGCGCATTGCAGGGAGGTATCATTTTCAAATTCGCGGGTATGCTGAGCCCAAGAGGTGTGCAGCGGGGCAAACCTTTGTCGATGGTCCATTAGTTGTGACAAAAGATTTCACGTTAGATGTAGCAAACGCAATAGCTACCAACCACGAACCACGTACTGTAGAATTCCGTAATTAGTTTACGCTTCTGTAGTATCTATGTCGTTTTTAAACTTTTTAAAGAAGATACCACACTATAGTTTTTTTGAGAGTGTAAACAGATTTCGAAATTATTCAGGTATAATATCGTCTATAAACGTGTACAATTTCGAAATTAGTTGACAATTCCGAAATTAGTTTACAGATTTTCTTGGTATGTTTGTTCGGGTGTTTTGTATTCTAATGCGTCATGTATTCTTTTTTCATTGTACCATTTTACCGATTCTTGTAGTGTTTCTTCAGGGTGTTTTTTCTTACGTTTTTTGAGAGTTTGGAACCATCGTTCCATTTTGCCATTGGTTTGGGGGTGATTCCTTCGTGAAGTCCAGAGCTCAATGTCAAGAGCTTTGAGCTCTTGTTCAAACTCAGAGAGTGCTCGCTCTCCTTGTTTGTTTCTTGTGTTGGCAAAAAACTGACTTCCTTTATCGGATAAGACGATAACGGGGCTTGCTTCATTGTTGAGTATTGCTTGGTAAAATACGAAGAGGGTGTTTTCTTTTGTGGCGTTAGAGAATTCGCCAACACCTATTATTTTTCTGCTTCTATCATCAATAAAAGCACAATATTGTTTGCCCTCATATTCGCTCCAATCACAATGCCACATATAGTTCGATATCGGCCATTGATAACGAACATATTTGCGTTGACCCCTTCGTTTTTCACAAGGTTCTGTTAGCTTTTCATCGTCTAAAATGTTTTGAATTTGGCGTTGAGAAACAGCAAATCCTTGCTGTTTAAGCACATAATGTATTTTTTCACTTCCATAATCATCTTCGCTTCGTATTTCAACCACTTTTTTTACAAAAAGTGGATTGATTTTTTGTCTTGGACGCCCAGACTTTAGCGCGATATAGGCTTGTTCACCAATCTGCTTGTGCTTCGCCACAAGCTTATAGACATATTGCCGACTTATCTTTTGAATCAGCGCTATAGAAGTAGGACTTCTACCAGTCCTAAACTGCTGAATAATCCACTTACGTTTTTTTCATTTAGTTGTTCCATAAATCTCACCCCAATCATGAATACCCGCAGTCTATATAAAGAAAGTGTCAACAGATTATGAAATTGAACACCCCGTCGAACGCACCTCAACCTTTAAATAGTACCCTCACTTAGAGAACTTTGCGTGCATGGGTCCTTGGACAAGCATGGTCATATGGCCGAGCGATGCGTCTGAGACACTCGCAGGCACACCAGCCCGGCACAAGAGTACTCATTTGAGCTTACGGTAAAAAACCAAGCGATGACGTTGGGAGTTAGTGATTCGGGCACCACTATTTTATCATCAATTATT
>JAUSES010000032.1 GCA_030649835.1 bacterium | reverse complement strand
TGACGCGACTGATGCGACACGATATGAGGAGACAAAAGATAAAGTGATGAGTGCACTCAAGGAACATTTCAGGCCGGAATTCTTAAATCGTCTTGATGACATCATTATCTTTGATGTTCTCGCGAAAGAAGCGCTCGCACGCATTGTGGATACGCAGGTTGAAGAAGTAATGAAGCGACTCACCCATAAACGCATCGCGCTCGTCATAGAGCCTGAAGTGAAAACGTGGCTCGCAGATAAGGGATACAACCCTCAGTATGGAGCGCGCCCGCTACGCAGAACGATTCAAGACAAAATACTCACACCGCTTGCGTCAATGATGGTGGAGCAGGGGCTCATGGAGGGCGGTACCGTGACGGTTTCAATTAAAAATGGCGAGCCAAGTTTTGATGTGAAGAAGAAACGAGCATCTAAAAATGGTATTAAAAATGGGGTAAAAAAAGAGCTCTCCGTTGCCTAAATCAGAAGTTTCTGTTACATTAGTCGTATGTCACAAGACCGCCTCCTCCGGCTTAAATCTACGAAGTCCAACCACGTGATTTGGACTCGCAAGAATCGTAAGACCACTGAACGTAAGATAGAGCTTATGAAGTTTGATCCGACCCTGCGCAAAAGCGTGCTTTTTAAAGAAACGAAGAGGTGATTTTTCAGTCGTAACAACGCACATCCCCAAGCCACGATTTTCCTGGTTCATATAAATATACGAGATAGTAAGTATCGTCGGATTTTTTCGAAAGGAATTCTGCTATCCATGCGTCTGCTGGATTATCGAGAGGCAACGAGGTTCCTTTTCTGATAATCTCGATGCGTACTGACCCAAAACTTCCGGCTGACGCATTTTTGTATGCTTGCGTTATCTCTTCTGACGGGAGTGGCGCAGAACGAATTTGCCCAACGGCATACGTACATTCAGAAATATCAGTATAGCGAGAGCCGAAGAAAGCGTATTGTTCTAATTTTTTTGAATCGTGTGGGTGCGTAATTGACTGAAACGCCCGATCCATGCGCGAATAATACAGATCATGGAATGGCATCGTTGCATAAAAAAGCCAGAAAAGTAAGAAAAAAAGAGATGTGGAAGTAATTATGAAAACACCCAAGGTGAAGTTCAGTATGTTGGGCAACTTTTTCATGGTTTTGTAAGCCATTCTTTTGCAAGCGAATAAAATTCAGTGGTGATTTGGACTCCGCGTTCATTGTTTTCTGGATTCGGTTTCGGCTTACCGTATCCTTGTGAATATAATGTTCCAATGATGTCGGGTCTTTTGGTCAGATCTATATGTGATGACCAGAAATGTATAATGGATTGTATATATGCACCTGCAAAAAAGATGCAGTGCTTGGGAGCTACCAGATAGGTATACAAGTACTCGCGCGCGGGTTTATCTAGTTTTTTGAAAG
>JAUSES010000028.1 GCA_030649835.1 bacterium | reverse complement strand
AAAACTCTCGAGTGTCGGCTGTGAATTCGCTGTCCATGCGTTAATGGAATAAACTTGTAGATGTGTGTGTAGGAAATAGTTGGACCGGGGTTCGATACCCCGCAGTTCCAAAGTATTCCGGTCAAGACGTCTAGTGATGTCGTGTGGCTCATAACCACGAGGGCAGGGAGCATAACCCTGGTCCGGAACAAGAATCGTCGCACTCGAACAGACGTTAAACGGGGTCATACGCCTGTGGTGCAACGGTGACACAAACGCCCTAGAAGCGTTGACCTTCGGGTTTGCAGGTTCGAATCCTGTCAGGCGTACCATACACGATTAGCTAAGTGGTAAAGCGCCGAGCTTATATCTCGGAGATCCGCAGGTCCGAATCCTGCATCGTGTACCATGGCTCCTTCCTCTAATTGGTCAGGAGACGTGATTCTCAATCACGCAATGTGGGATCGTTCTCCACAGGAGTCACCATTATTATGAAATTAAAATGAATAAATATATGTCATATAAAGATAAGAATAAGCAAAGAGAATATCAGCGAAATTTTTGCGCACAAAAAAGAATTCGTTTTATAAATGAGTTGGGGGGTTGTTGTGTAAAATGTGGAGAAAAAAACGGGCTTGAATTTGATCACATTGATTCTAGTCTCAAGACATCTCACCGAATTTGGTCGTGGAGTGACAAGAGAATTAGGGTTGAATTAAAAAAATGTCAATTGTTATGCGGTCCTTGTCATAAGGAGAAGACACACAAGGAAACCTATGAACCGCTACAACACGGAACACGTTCTGGGTATACGTGTATGCCGTGTCGATGTGAGTTGTGCCGCGATGCAAATGCAGAATACGTGAGATCGTGGAGAATAAGAAGAATGGCGCGGTCGTCTAAAAGCAGGATCTGAGTTTTTCACACTCAGGAACTGGGGGCAGTACCCAGTCGCGCTACCACCGGAAATAGCCGAACGGTATAGGCAAGCATCTTAAACATGCTAATTTCTGAGTTCGAATCTCAGTTTCCGGACCATCCATCATTGGCGCAATTGGTAGACGCGGTTGATTCAAAACCAACATGTTGAAGGTTCGACTCCTTCATGATGGACCATGCCCCGGTAGCTCAGAAGATAGAGCGACTGCCTTCGAAGCAGTGGGTCGAGGGTGCAATTCCTTCACGGGGTACATTATGCTTCGAATTGTTTGCAAAATTCGAAGAACTATGGTAATGTTAAAGATATGAAAAAATGCACAAAATGCAAGAATGAAAAAGACATAAATGAATTTAATAGAAAAGCAAGTGGTAAAGGTGGCCGCTCGTCTCACTGTCGTTTGTGTAGTAGGGCCTATGTTAAAAAACACTTTCAAAAAAACAAAGAGTATTATCGCGCCAAACAACGAGCACGAAACATAATGCTCTTTAGTGAATATAACATAATCGTTGAAGAACTAAAGTCTAAACCGTGCGTTGATTGTAATGACATTTTTGATCCTTGCGCAATGGATTTTGACCACGTAAGGGGGGCAAAGGTTGGGAACATTAGTGCAATGATCAGGGGTGGTGTGTCAAAAGAAGTATTGCTTAAAGAATTGGAGAAATGCGAGGTTGTTTGCTCGAACTGTCATAGAGTAAGAACAAAGAACCGTGGTTATAGTATGCAATCGTAGTCTAGTGGTTATGACGCTCCCCTGTCTAGGGAATTGCCGGAGTTCGATTCTCCGTTGTCGCGCCAAATTATTTTTAAACAGACTTTTTATGACACAGATATCTTTAAATGAATTGAGGGCGTTTCTTAATCAGTATTCTAATCAATTGCTTGACCCCGTCGCAGATTACGGTGGAACAGATAATATCGGTGAACCCATAGTCAAAAAAATGTTCTTGTCTGTTGGAATTAAGAAGGTAAAGAGCTTAGACCTCGACAGTGGTTACGACTTACGAAAACCAATCAAAGGAAAATTCGGAACAGGGATTTGCATGGATCTTTTGGAGCACGTAACAAATCCGTTTCTTGTCGCGAAGAACATTTCTAACTCACTTCTTCCGGGGGCTTATTTGTTCGTGACCGCACCCTGGAGGTGGAACTATCATGACTCCGCCTGGTTTAATAGCGAGAGTGACACCAAGACAGAAACAGTCTGGCACGACTACTGGAGATTTTCTCCGCACGGTCTTATCGCATTATTCCCGAATCTCGAGGCTATTGGGTCTAGGATTGTTCAAGACGAAACCATGGGTAACGGTCAGGAAAACGAGCGGACCGTTGCTGTTTTTAGAAAACCATTAAAAAGAAAAAAATGAATTTTGATTTTGTAGACATTGGAACTGCAGACTTCGACACTTCGCTAGACGAGAGAAAGAGAGGGCAGACAGTTTTACTTGTTGAGCCTATTTTCGCGTACTTAAAAAATCTTCCAGACGGAGAAGGGATATTTAAAGCAAATTTTGCGATATCAAATAGACATGCACTGCGGCCAATCTTCTATATAAAACCTGAGGT
>JAUSES010000020.1 GCA_030649835.1 bacterium | reverse complement strand
TCTGGGCGGTTCCGCGCGTTTCGCGCGCGTGGGGGAGGTTCAAAAATTCAGAAGCCGAAGACTTTTTGGAGGGAGGATTTTTTGGAGGGGAATACCAATACGAACGCATCGTGTGCTTACCCCACCCACCCATGCGCGCACCGAGTCCTTCGCTGGCGGGTCTGAAACCAGCGAAGCTCCCTAAGATTTTTGTATGATGCCCCAATGATACGAGACAGGATTTTCCTTTCTCTGAAGTACCATGTCGTTTGGAGCTTGGGACACATAAAGTAGACAGATAAAATTATTAACGAACATGCTGAAATTGTGCATCGTGTGGGTCATAAAATCTCTAACTGGCTCACCCTTATTGGGCTCATGAGTGATGTATTGCGGGACCACGTCTTTTTTGTCCGGACGATAATAGAGATTTGATATTGTTTTTATGCCTCCGCCATGATGAACCGCATCTCTCAATGATACTAAATATGTGAGCCATTCAAGATGGGACTCGATAAATGAATGTAATGGCTGACATCTTTCTTTCATATTAGCCGGAACATTGTTTTCAAGAGTATTAAGTACCTCACCACCGCTTATTTTTTTCCCATTCCTTTTACCTTGATGCCAACCATGTAGGCGTAAACCCATAACAGGGTTGAGTATTGTTGCCAAAATATCGAGGCTCGACTTTATTCCAGATAAAAAAGAATCAAGTTCTCGATCAAGCTCGGGTGCTCGCCGCCCTAAAATAATATTGATATTTGGATCACTGATACATTTCTCTAAATACTCTTTGAGACTAGCTTCTTCTGTTTTTCTATAACCGCGGAGAGAATCGTTTGTTTTGGTTAGATTTTTCCCTAAATCGAGCATTTGTCCAAAGTGTTTTTCCCACCGGCTTTTATCACCACGAAATATAAGAGTCTCCACCATTAGTGTCATCGGCAACGTTACAATTTCTTGCAAAATAAAGACGTCTAGTTCATCTTTGGTTTCTAAAATTGTCTCCAGAACGCCTGGATTGATGTGCGTATCGTCAGTCATAAATTGTTTGTTTTGTTATACAATACACCTATGCAGTATTTTCTCTACGTACGCAAAAGCACCGATATCGAAGACAAACAGGTTTTGTCCATTGAGTCGCAACTTGCAGAGTTGCGCGAGCTCGCCAAGCACGAACAACTCAACGTCGTTGAGGTATTCGTAGAAAAGAAGTCCGCCAAGATGCCGGGCCGTCCTGTGTTCAGCGATATGATGGCGCGAATACAAAAGGGCGAGGCGCAGGGCATCGTGTGCTGGAAGCTTGACCGCTTGTCGCGCAATCCCGTGGACGGTGGGCAAATACAGTGGCTTTTGCAGAATAGTGTTATCGCAGATATAAAAACGCACGACCGCAATTATTATCCCGCCGACAATGTGCTGATGATGTCTGTAGAATTTGGTATGGCGAATCAG
>JAUSES010000010.1 GCA_030649835.1 bacterium | reverse complement strand
AAAAACGTCACGGGTGTGGTAATCGCCTGTCTCGTAATTGAAAAATCGACGAGACGCAAATGGTTTGCATCCATGAGCATCGGTAACGTCGGTATAGTCACAGGAAGCTGTAGCACTTGCGCCAAACATGCGGCTGAAAAGATTGATCGTTTACTACAGCGTCGTGAATATGGCAACAGCGACGTGGCATCTTCACAAAGTGCCGACGAAAAAAACCCGGATAGATCTCTGCGTACTTATGGCGGGGCTATCGTGTTCGAAAGTGAATCACATCTCAGGTACCTGTCGATTTCGGCAGCGCCGTCTATCGTTGACGAGGTTGCTGTGCTAGTAATCGGTAATGACCTTGGGTTCGATCGACCTGAAAGGTACCAGAATCGTCTTGAGAAACGAGCGCACCAACTGTACGACTCATTCCAAAAAGAACCGAGTAAAACTGCTGGCGAATAGCCTCACATAAATCTCTCAATTCCGCATTGGACAAAATCCAACGCGGATTTTTTATTATAATGGGGTCAGGAGTGCTCCGTAGAAACCATCAATATTATGATATAATGTAGTACATGACAACATCAAAATCACCACTAAGTGTGACAGTGTGGGCTTATGCAATTGCTAAAGAGTCATTACCAGCATATTCGTGTGAAAAATCTAATCATATCTATACACAACATCAGCTGTTTGCATTACTAATATTAAAACAATTTTTTCAAGAAGATTATCGTGGGCTTGTAGAAGTCATTAAAGATTTTAGTGATATTAGAAAAATATTGTATCTAGAAATCATACCCCACTACACTACTTTGCAAAAAGCATCCAAGAGATTACTCTCGTCAAAAAAGGTTCAGAAATTATTAAAAACCACGATTCAAGCTGCACAAAATATTGAAATATTAAAAAAGAAAAGTAGTATATCGGCTTTAGATTCTACGGGCATGGAAGCGGGGCACACTAGTAGATATTTTGTTAAGAGAAGAGAGCGAGGTGAGAAAAACCTTTATCAGACAACAATATATAAGACATTTCCAAAATTAGCTTTGAATTGTGATTGTGAAAGTCATATCATTACAGGATTACTAACCAGCAAAGGACCATCACCAGATGTTGTGCATTTTAAAAAACTACTTCATCAAGCAAATGACAATCTTCCGATAGAAACAATCACCGCTGATGCTGGTTATGATAGTGAAGCCAATCATGAGTATGCGAGGGATTTAAATATATATTCTGTTATTAATCCAAAAGCTGGAAGACCTACAACTAAACTTCCTAGTGGTAAATACAGAAGAGAGATGGTAGAGCATTTTGATACAAATACATATGGTCAGAGGTGGCAATCCGAAACAGTAATGAGTATGTTAAAAAGAAATCTTTCCGAATCAATATTATCAAAAAAATACTGGAGCCAATGTCGTGAAATGGCGCTTAAGGTTCTAACGCACAACATCACTATTGTGCTACCAGGTTAGAATTGAGATGGTTTCTACAGAGCACTCCCGACCCCTTTAATCGCTTCCTAGCCCACGCAAGCAAAAACTGCCATCAGGCGGTTTTTGCTTGCGTGGACTAGTGGACGATGTTAAAACTGCAATTCGCAATCATAATGGTTATATTTATATACCAAAATTATAACTTACCCAACTGGACACA
>JAUSES010000076.1 GCA_030649835.1 bacterium | reverse complement strand
TACGCTCGAACAATAAAAGTTTTGTCAAATCCTGAATGGTTACGCAACTGAACCTTGCATTTTTAAAACAGAAGTGCATATACTAGAAATATGAGACACTTCAACAAGTTCAGTGTAAAGGGACAAACAATGATTGAGGTTTTGCTGGCACTGGCAATAGGAGTAATAATTATTGCCGGAATAAGCAAAGCGGTAAATACTTCATTAAGCAATTCGCAGTTTAGTAAAAACCAAAGCTCGGCAAACCAATACGCGCAGGAAGGCATGGAAATTGTAAGAAACTTAAGACCTACTCCCGGCAGTTATTGTCTGGCAAAAGGAACAACCGTTTTAACAAGTGAAGACATAGCAGTAGGCTGCCCCCAGAATGTTGACGCCTTTGCCAGAGAAGTAAATATTCAGGGAACAGGAACAGGTGTAAAAAATGTAACGGTGACAGTGGGCTGGTCAGACAGTAAATGTTTTGGAGTGACTCCAATGCCAACAAGAATACCATCAACATGTAGGCCAGGCGCTCCTTGTATTCAATTTGATGAAGTAACTCCTCCCACTCCCACCCCAACACCAGCTTCATGCGAATCCGCTGCAAGTTTTTCTAATCTTTCCTCGGTCTACTGCCATCGGGTTCAGCTAGTTTCCTGTCTTTTTGATCCCGAAGCAGTTTCCGCTCCATGATAAGAATTCAGAATTTATGTATTATTTGTCATAATTGTCATGCTGAACTTGTTTCAGCATCTTCTCTCGTTACCAAAAAAAAGAGATCCCGAAACGAGTTCGGGATGACAAGAATGCGAGTTCGGGATGACAACCGTGGATTTACGTTAATTGAGCTTGTGGTTTCGATGATGGTACTGTTGGCGGTAGGCTCTGTGGTTGGATCGATACTTTTTTCTTCGCTCCGCTCTACAAATAAGACAAATACCATAACTACAGTCTCGCAAAACGGCTCTTTCGCGATTTTACAAATGGCAAAGATGATTCAGGGCGCGCAATCTTTGGATGGAGTGAGCACCAGGACCGATGGCACAAACTTTGTTTCCTGTGTACCGGCTGCTGTTACTATCACCCCTACTCCAACACCTTCTC
>JAUSES010000070.1 GCA_030649835.1 bacterium | reverse complement strand
TTCGCCCCAAACTCTTTCATAATTTTGTGCGCGATAGAAATGATTTCAACTTCCGCATTAACTGGGTCGTTGTCTATTGTCCCCAAAAGATCGCAGTTGAGTTGCCAGTGTTCGCGCTTGCGTCCTCGCTGTGGCCGTTCGTAGCGGAAGAGATTTGGGATAGAGTACCAGCGCAAAGGGAACTTAAGAGACTTGCGCTTCGCAGCAATCATGCGGGCAAGCGTTGGTGTCATCTCGGGACGAAGCGCGACCTCGCGGTCACCCTTGTCCTTAAAGATGTACATTTGGTCGTTGACGATTTCATCGCCTGACTTTTGTCGGTACAATTCGGCAGGTTCAAGAATGGAAGCGGTGTATTCTTGGTAACCGGATTGCTTTGCTACCTTATGCCACACGTCAAAAATATAATTCTGCACGGCCATGTCTTCAGGATAAAAATCCCGCACGCCTTTGTAGCTTTCCGTAGAGAGACCTTCTTTGTTCTGCTTTGCCATGGGTGTATTCTAGCGGAAAGGCGCAGGTTAGACAAGAAAAAATCCCCGCCCAAGTTTTTGCTTCGCAAAAATTTGGGCGGGGAATTTAAAAACATCACCAAAATTCACTAGTTCTTACTTTTTATAGTTTCCCACTAAAAGTGCGGGAAATAGCGTAAGGCCGCCAACACGATAAGCACTATAACCAAAAGAGTCACGATTCCGCCCGCTATTATGCCCGCTAAAACAAGGAGAATTTTTGGCAAGAGTGCCACCGCACCAGCAAGATAAATGAACCACAGGGAGAATGCTGCTGAAAATATGCTGACGATGAACATCATCAAAAGATTCAGTTTCATAATTTTGTATTTTGGGGTACCAGATGGAGGGATTGATTTCTGTCTTAACTATATCACCTTTAGCTGGATTTGAAAAGATCGAGACAATAAAAATCCCCGCTGGTTTTTCCGGGGATTAGAAGCTTTTGCTTCTCTGTACAGCTAATCTTTTGTAAAAAACTGCGAAGTGGTAGAAGCCTTCTCTTGTAGGCGTCGATTCTCGTCGTAGGCGATCCACAAATCTGTCTCTTCCCATATACTCCTTTTTTGTTCTTTCGGAGAGAAATAGACCTTCGGTATAGTCCACAGACAGTAGCCGATTGCGCCCACATTGATGATGAAGGCGATGGTCATTGTAAATCCACCCACAAGCTTGGGATTCGCTTTAATTCCGAAGAACAACAAAGCTGTGCACGACAAGGCAAGAAGAAGAAAAAAACGGAACATTTTCATAGGATTTTACATTTTTTGAGGTTCAACTACTGGTAGTAATTTTATAAAATATTTCGCTATTTTGCAATC
>JAUSES010000067.1 GCA_030649835.1 bacterium | reverse complement strand
GAAACGATATTCAATTTTAGTGTAGCATGTTTACCTAAAGAACTATGATGAATTCATTTGTATTCTCCTTTTAAATTAGAATTTAAAATCCAACAGCAGCCCCGAGTGTAGCATGCTTGTGTGTGGGGGGGGTCAAGCATCAGTCTTCTCCAACGCACGATTACACCCAAATGAGGTACGTTTCCAACGCAAAAGGAGCCCAAAAGGGCTCCTAAAGCGCTGAATCGTCGTATCATGTCTACGTATGACCATAAATATGATAGACGACCATTTGGTAAGCGTGGCACAACTTGCCGAGTTCATCAAACTCGGGAACACGGCCAAGTTTAAGAGTACGAGTGGTAAGAAGGAAACGTATGAGTGGGTTGATACCTCATTGGGTAAGTTTCGGTACCATGCACTCCGCAAGAAGGACAAGAGCACGGTAAAGCACTACCTTATGACTATGACCGGCTACTCGGAGGGAGCGATTGACAAGCTCATTGCAAAGAAAAAGGAGTGCGGGAAGATATTTGTGAAGGAGCGAACGCAGAATGCATTCACAAGGTTCTACGGACCGAGTGATGTATCATTACTTGCCGATGTATCAAACGTTACGCTCAACCAGAATGGAAGAGCCCTTAAAGAAATGTGCATGAGTATGTACACGGACTACGGTGATGTAAGGTTTGAAAAGTTAGCAAAGATATCGGTGTCGCATTTGTACAATTTGAAGAAGACGAGGGTGTATGAATCCAAGATATTGTTCTACACAAAGACGAATCCAGTACAAAGGGATATCGGCATACGGAAGAAACCGGAACCATTCGGAAAGCCAGGCTACATCAGAGTGGATTCAGTACACCACGAATCAGCTGATTCGCGTCTTGGGCGTGGACTAAATGCAAGGAAAAAGGTGTGTACTACATTAATCTGGTAGATGAGGTGACACAGGCGGAATACGTGGGGTGTGTAGAGGGAGTCAGTGAATATTTCCTTTTGCCAATGCTTCAAGAATTGCTGGAATCATTCCCGTTTCGTGTCATTGAATTTCATTCCGACAATGGGAGTGAGTACATTAATCATCAAGTGGCGAAGATGTTGAACAAGATGAATATTGATCAGACGAAGTCGAGGTCACGGCACAGCGAGGACAATGCGCTCGCAGAGGGAAAGAATGGTGCGATCATTCGTAAGCACATGGGGTATACACACATACCAAGGAAGCATGCGGGAAGGATTAATGTGTTCTGTAGAGAGCACCTTAATCCATATCTCAACTACCACCGCTTCTGTGGGTTTGCGACAGACTATGTGGATGAACGAGGTAAGGTGAAAAAGAAGTATGAGGTATATATGACACCAATGCAGAAACTCATGTCATTACCAGAGTGCGAGCAGTATTTAAATGAAGGGGTCACCAGAGAAACGCTTCTTGCAGAAACAAAACGCATGACGCACTTCTTTGCTGATCAACAAGTCTTTGTCGAAAGACAGAAATTATTCAAAGAAATTAACACGAGGCTATGATATGATTTGGGTGTAATTTAGGGATTGGAAAATACTATATATGCAAAGAAACACCCCCGAAAAAATCTCGAGGGTGTGAGTTCAAACAAAAGAACTAATTTTTTATAAACAGCGATATATCACTCGCACACCATGGACGGCTTACCGTAACCATTGGCATTTTGACTAACCCAATAGACTAGACCGCTATATGCACCACCGAAGTGATCGATGCATACTGGTGGATTTGTATATCGGTCTCCCCACATCTCTAAGTGAAGATGGGTAGCCGTTGAGCTTCCGGTATTCCCCATTATGCCGATACTGTAACCACAAGGAATAGTGCCTAGAGGCCTTGTTACTGAACCCTTTTCCATATGGGCATAAATGGTTACCTTTCCGTCTGCGTGCTCCATTCTCACTTGATTGCCGTAACCACTACAAGGATCGGTACTAGGACCCCAGTTATTATCACAAACATTCAAAGTTTTATAGATATTCCCTGCCGCCCCCGTACGAACATTCGTCCGCGTTCCATTCCATCGTATATCCGTACCGTTATGCCCAGATCCTCCTGGGTTTCCTGCTCCATCGTAACGACAAAGATACCCACATTGTGGAGTATGGTCAAACCATCTTGAAGCTTCTGGGGTTGCAAAATAATCAATAGGCCAGCGATGGTGAATCACGGCTTGTGCTGAAACAGTGTAACCAGAAAGTAACAAAAGTCCTGCAAGCAGAATTTTTTTCATTTCACTTCTCCTTTTTCAATGTTTGAGTTACTTAACGGAAATAAATTCCCAGTATTTTCCTTTAGTGCCCTGGGCGCGATAGGTGATGATTTCGTCCTCCTTGAACCATCGAGCATCAATGCCTTTCTGTATGAGTTGTGAGGAAATTGCTTCTCCTTTGTCGTTAAAAGTCAGAACTCCAACACCATCATCGGATGTTGAAATCATTGTTTTGTTATTGGATGAAATGAGAACACTTTTATTTGGCGAGAAATTACGCCAATCGTAATTCCCCAACAATTGTGTAACCTTGCGACTTTCCAAATCAACAACCCACAGAGGGTAATCATTGGTTCTCACCGAGAAAAAATACAGCTTCTTCCCATCAGTAGAAAACGCAACAGGTTGACCATCTTCACTACTATTAGTCACCAGTACCTCCTTCCCTGTCTCAAGATTATAGGTCGCAATCCCTAAAGCATCTCCTGGCAAATCTCTATTGAGAGCTGAGCTTGAAAACTTTGAATAAGCAAACTGTTTACTGTCAGACGAGAACAGGTGCAATCCCCCATATGTGCCGATGTTTTTTAGAAAAATACCATCTGCACTTAGAAGTTTGATTCGTCCCGTGTCAAAATCATCTACTGCAATCAATTCACCCGAAGGCGAGAGTGTCGCCTCATTCACGTAGTCAGCTATTTTCTTTTCCTTTCCAGTTGATATATCCAGAATCCATAGCTCTGCACGGCGACCCGTCTGTTCGTTTAGTTCCATTTTTCTGCCCAACAACATCTTTGTCGCATTCTGATCAAAAATGTAATCAACTCCCTCCGCCACTTTCCTCCGTGAAGTTTTTTCATTGAGGTCGTTAGGTCGGGAAACATATATCACCTTGTCATCGTCAAGATATGCAGATTCCTCTGCTTGAATACCCTGCATGGATGGCAGTAGCGTAGATACATCATCCGGCAGATTCTCTTTGCTTGCATTTACATTTTGTAAGT
>JAUSES010000003.1 GCA_030649835.1 bacterium | reverse complement strand
TTTTTTTTGAATATTTCATATGGTGTTAAATAGTTAAGTCGTTTTCTCGGTCTATTGTTAATGAGGCGCACGATCTTGTTGAGCTGTGTTTGGGTGATGGTATCAAACCTTGATTTCTTTGGATAAAACTGCCGCAAGAGTCCATTGGTATTTTCATTGGTTCCCCGCTCCCACGAGTGATACGGAAAAGCAAAGTATGCGGTCATTCCCGTTTGTTCCTCAATACTATCATATCCTGAAAACTCAGAGCCGTTGTCGTAGGTAATTGATAGTCTTTTGTCCTTCGGCATCTTTTTAAATTCTTTGATAGTGAATGCGTTGATATTTTCTGCAGTTGCGTTTTCTGTTTTCCCCGCGACAAGGTATCCTGACTTTCTCTCAACGTAGGTGATGATATGTCCCGAACGGCCATTGCCGCGCACCGTGTCTCCCTCCCAGTCGCCAATTCTCTGGCGCAGATTGATAATTTTCGGTCGCTGGTTGATTCTTCGCTTTTTCTGCTCTTCTCGTTGCTTTTCTCGTATCCTGGTGCCATACCGCCGTCGGTACTTTCCCTTCTGACAGCGAAGATATGGCACAAGGTCCTTTCTTTTTTCGTAGACAAATTTGTAGATGGTATCTTTGCCGATTTTTCGATTTTTATGGCTTCGATTCCATTGTCCCGCTATCTGTTCCGGCGACGAATACTTCTTTAATTTTTTAACGATATATTTTCTTAAATTGGTATCGTGTTCAATCTTTTTAAACCGCGCGTTTGCTTGTATCCTTCGTGCTTTCGTTTTTAACTTTGCTCCCCTGGCCAGATATTTGCCTGAGTCGCTTTTGTTCCTGTTCAGCTCTCTGGATATGGCTGAAGGGTCTTTGTGGAGTAGCCGAGCAATATCTTTTTGTTTGTGGCCCGCCCGCTTGAGCGCGTAAATCTCATTTCTTTGGTCGTTGGTAATATGTTTTGCCATACTACCCATTGTATCTGATGGTGGTTGGCTGGAGTGGGCTAGTTGCGATTCGGAGTAGAATGTGGGGGGCGG
>JAUSES010000063.1 GCA_030649835.1 bacterium | reverse complement strand
AGCGCCATTTGCCGAAGGCAAATGGCGCTTCTTTGTTAATTGTTCCACCTGTTCGCTTTATTTTTCTTGTTCCCTTTCTAGTTCTTCAAATCGTCTATTGCCTCATCAACGGTCTTTGTTGCGCTTGGGCCTTTGCCACCTGCGGGTTCACTGATTTTCAAATTCACGCGAGCATTGTTCTTCATTCCTACGACGCGAAGAAGTGTGCGGATTGCTTTTGCGGTGTTGCCATCCCTTCCGATGATCTTACCCATGTCTCCGGGATTTACATCAAGTGTAATGAGCACACCCATCTCGTCCACTACACGGGTGACTTTTACATCGCTTGGATGTTCTACGAGAGCTTTTACTACATATTCTAGAAATGTTACATCTGGTTCCTGTGTTGTCATATGGTCATTAAGGATTATCTGAAAACTTATCGGTATTAATTACTAACATTTCAGCATACTTGCTGAGTAAAAATATGGTACTACAATTAGGAACTTTTGACAATTAACAAGTGACATTTGACTAAATACTCTAAAACAATTTACTGCCAATTTTTGCATCAGCAAGAGGCATGATGATTGTCGCTTCGCCACTTTCAGCTTTGGGAAACTGAACACCCAAACAGAGAAATTCTGAAGTTGTTGAGCCTATTTGGCGTGACCCAAAATTCAAAACACCGAGAATAAGTTTATCTTTCAGTTCCTCCGTCGTGTGCTGTGTAAAACGTCCCACAGAAGTTTTTATACCAAATTTTCCAAAATCGGCCTTGATCACATACGCAGGCTTTGGCGCATCTGGTGCGAGTGACACAGATATTATTTTTCCAAGACGTATCTCTAGCTTATCAAACGTCTCTTCTTTAGAAACAGTGGGTTTTATTTCATCTGTCATAATTTTATTCTAGCACGGCTTTCACCCTTCTAATACCTTGAGCAACTGCCTCCTCCTTCACAATTTTAAACTTCCCCATCTTCCCTGTCTGTTCTACATGTGGGCCACCGCAAAGCTCGGCGGAATATTGCGTGCCGTCTGGAGAAACGACTGAGTACACATTCACGACATCTGGATATTTTTCCCAGAAGCTTCCTTCCACGCCTTTTGCTTTCGCATCTTCTTTTTTCATTTGCTCTATTTTCACAGTACATACTTTTGAAATTGCTTCATTGACATACGCCTCCACTTTGTCGAGAACATCGCGCTCTACTTTTTGCGGATAGGTAAAGTCAAAGCGTGTGCGTTCCTCGGTAATGTTTGAGCCGGCTTGGTGAACACCGTCGCCCAAGTATTTACGGAGTCCTGCGAGCATGAGGTGCGTTGCGGTATGAAGTGCGGTGGTCTTTTCGCCACCATCGGCAAGACCACCCTTAAACTTCTGCTCTGCGCCTGCGCGCGAAAGTGCCTGGTGTTTTTTAAATTCAATATCAAACTCAGCACGGTCAACAGAAATTCCCTTTTCTTTTGCAAACTCTTCTGTCATTTCAATAGGAAAACCGTAAGTTGAAAAAAGGGTAAATGCTTCTACGCCAGAAATTGAGCCAGCAGAAATGAGGCGAGTGATTTCCTTTATCCCCCTCTCTAGCGTCTTTCTAAATTTGTCTTCCTCTTCCCATATCTCACGCACAATGTCACCCATCTTTTCAGTAACATTGTCATACACTCCTTTGTATTTTTCTGCGATAACAGGAGCGAGTTCTGAGAGCGTACCATGACCAACGCCAAGCACGTCTGCATAGCGCACCGCGCGACGAAGAAGCCGTCGCAAAATGTACCCTTGGTCGGTGTTGGAGGGGCGTACGCCATCCGCAATCATCATGACCGCGGTACGCACATGGTCTGCAACAATGCGCTCAGCACGAACAATATCAGTAGTCGTAGCAGTTCCACCTTTTGCAAGCTCCTTAATCTTTCTCATTAGTGGCTCGAAAAGATCCGTGTCAAAAACGTTGTCCTTGCCCTGAATAGCCATGAGGATTCTCTCGAGGCCAGAGCCTGTGTCCACATTTTTCATAGCGAGCTTGCCAATGACCTTGCCATCCTTTTTCTCATACTCCATAAACACGTCGTTCCAAATCTCCACCACATCCTGCCTGTCATCCGCAGACAAATATTCTTCTTTAGTCATATCGCCGAGACCACGAGAAGTAATGTCATAAAACATTTCTGTATCGGGACCACAAGGACCGTTGTCGCCGGGGCTCCACCAGTTGTTTTTTGCCGGCATAAAATATATGCGATGCTCTGGCATGTATTTTTTCCAAATCTCAAAGGCTTCATTGTCGCGTGGCGCATCATCGTTGCCCTCAAATACCGTTACATACAAACGTGCGGGGTCGAGCCCGAGCCCTTCCTCTTTTGATGTGAGAAATTCGTAGCTCCACTTGATAGCATCCTCTTTAAAATAGTCCCCCAAAGACCAGTTACCGAGCATTTCAAAAAAAGTATCGTGTGTTTTGTCGCCGACCTCCTCTATGTCCTGTGTGCGTACACACTTCTGGCTGTTCGCAAGTCGCTTGCCACTAGGGTGCGGAGTGCCCATGAGGTACGGAACGAGAGGTTGCATGCCAGCAGTATTAAAAAGTACCGAGGGGTCGTTTTCTGGAACAAGTGGCGCAGAGGGAAGAACCGCGTGTCCGCGTTTTTCAAAAAATGTTAGAAATCGTTGACGAATCTCTCGGGAATCCATCCCAGTAGAAGTTTTTTCCATATAAATATATTTAATTGCCATTTAAAACCGTGCGTTTTTTCTAATTCACCGAACATTTCAGGGAAGACTCTCAACGGGGCAAGTATCCTTGTATCTTACACTAAGAGCCCAACCCGCGCCAACTATCACCAAGTCACAGCTATAGCTGTGACTTGGTGATAGTTGGCGCGGTCGTCTGTTATTTCAATACAATAAAAAGCGCACCCACAACCACGAGCGCGGAACCGAGAATGGTCTTCCATGTAAGTGCCTCTCCAAGAAAAATGGCCGCGAGAATGATAACAAAAACTATACTCAACCTATCTATGGCAACAATGCTCGACGCTGTTCCGCCACGAAGAGCAAGAAAGTAAAATAACCATGACAGTGCGCCCGCGACGCCAGCGAGCGAAATGAGTATCCATTCACGACCAGTAAATGATGAAAGAGAAAATCCATCGAATTTTTTAAACATAAATGCAACCCCGACCAAAAAGACTGCCATGATAATGGAGCGTACGGTGGTAGCAAGAGTTGGATCAATATTTTTTAAACCAAGCTTGCCAAAAATAGCCACAAGCGCTGCCGTAAATGCCGAAAGAAACGCGTAGATGTAAATCATATACATTATGCGAGCAAAATTAGTCCTCGTCGGGAAAATGAGCAAACGCCTTCACTTTATTCTCAATATACCAAAGACCGGTGAAAGCAAAGAGGGTGAAAATTGTTGAAATAATCGCTAACGCATAAAACCCATAACCTATTGCTACTCCCACGCCAGCAGAAACCCAAATTCCCGCGGCTGTCGTGACTCCGCTCACTTTTGCATCTCCTACTTTAAAGAAAATAAGTCCTGCACCAATAAAGCCAATGCCTTGAATAATCGCTGCGGTGATGCGTGCTGATGAATCGGTAAATATCCCAGTCGCGCTTACATACCCACCTGACGCAAGAACGCCGACTATCACAAAAAGTGTAGAACCCATAGTAACAAGTCCGTAGGTGCGCATCCCTGCGGTTTTGCCTGCAATGGCGCGCTCAATACCAAGCGACATACCAAGAAAAAGCGCGATGAAAAGTTTTAAAGTAATTTCTAAATCTTGGCCTGTGAATATTGTTGTGAAGTCCATCCCGTTAAAGGTAGGAAACGCTGTGCGTTTCCGTAGCTAATTAATAATTAGTAAAATTTCTACGTATTCCTTTTCAAAACCCGTGATGTCAAAATATAACAGTTACGACCTCTAACGGGATCCATTTTGATATTGTAGCAAACTTATACAGTAAATTCCAGAACTCTAGGTATCTACCTATAGCGTATAGTATGCTATAGGTAGATACCTAGTTTCGTCTAGCTTCGTGGGGTGCGGGGAGTAACAAAAATAAATTATTTGCGACTACGGACTATCTATCAAAGCTCCTGACAAACCTGATCCACCTCATCGACTACTTTTTTTATTTGTTCGTCCGAAAAACCTATTGACTTCAAGGGTGCGGAACTATTTTTTAAATCACGACACATCACAATCCCCTGCTCAAGCAAACTATTCTTTTCACTTTGCGTCAGTGTAGAAAGAAACGTAAGTGGGTGCACTCCTGTTTCTAAAATCAAATCTTGCAAATTCCCCACCTCTGGATAATCCCAGCCTATCACCGTGAGCCCCGCACAATTTGCATATTGGATAGCATCACTCGTGAGCTTTGTGTTGGTAATAAGCCACCCTTCGTGAATTTTCCCGACCTCATCTTCGTGTTTTTTATGAGCTTCGTCATGCCCCTTTTGTAGATCAAGAAATCGCGCGTGCACGTAAAGTGCTACTTTCACATCTGTTTTTATGCCCTGCTGATTGTGAAATTTGCACTCTGCAAAAATATGGCTTTCACCTTTTTCCAAAAGCACATCCACTTCATGCGACACACAAAACCCTGGGAGAATAACGCCTGTCCGCGCAGTGTACCCCTTGCGTCGAAAAACCTCTGCGACAAATTTTTCAAAAGGGAAACCACTTGGCCCGAGCTCCATCACTGCTTTGCGAAGTGAGTAGCGCACTGCTGCCGGATATTTGTTTTTCTTAAGAATGGAATACGCGTGCTTGTAAATCTGCGACGTCTTCATGCCGTCGTGAAGCTCGGGGAGAATGTGGTCAATAATGCGCTCGATACTTTCCTCATCTGCACCAGAGCGCGTGAGTGACCGCTTGAGCTTGTGGAGCGAAAAAGGTTCCCTCTCGCCTGTGGATTTTATTACCCATGCAACTTCGTTCTTTCCGTTTGTCATCCCATTAAAAGTTTTGTTCATAAATATTGCTTAAATATTTCATACTATAATTTCACTTTCTTGCCTCGTAAGGATTACTGGAGAAACTTCTAACGGGACAAGTATTCTTCTCATTGTCGCATGTTTGAGTAAAATTTGGAATGCATGATAAGAAAAATTTTAAACCAAAAGCATCGTGTCTAAAGTCCAAGCGCTACTTGCTGACAACGGGGAAACGATACCAGTCGTCCCAGACATCGACCCAAAGGCGGGCGTCCAGGTCACGCTTGCCGCCGTACACTTCCAGGACTGCAGCATGAGGATTGCTATCCATCACAAACTTATCAAGTGAGCCAAGAAAATTTTTCTCTTGGTGTGACGGAAATGCAGTGCCGTAGTGGATTATTTCTTCTTTGGTGAGAGTGCGGACACCTAGTGCGTCCATTTCGTCAAGTGCCGTGCCGCTCTTGATACTTCTACCAAAGCCCATCATCATGACATCAAGTGTTTCTGTCGTGGGGATCGTGTAGGGCATGTTCTTTTCCAATTCATCCCATACCCATGTTCCGCCACCGCTCTGTCTATAACGTTCAATTGCTTCTTCTTTAGAAAGCGACTTTATGGTGAGACGGTGAGTTTCTTTGCTTTCAAAGGAGGTGTCAAGGTAGCCTCTATCGCGGAGGCGGGCGAGAGTTGATTTTAGAGAATTACCGCTTCTCGATAAACGAGGCTTGCTAAAAGTATCGAGTATGGTGGCTGTTAAATCAACTCCTGAACAACCATTCCATTGTGCGAGTATTTCTGTCGGGATAACTCCGCGAGGAAAAAACATTTGAATCCGCTGTGTAAGCTCCAGCTCTGTGTTGGACAACGAGGCCTTATTGCTCATGGCAATCCTTCCTTTCACTAATTAAACCCTCTGCGTTCGGATATACGAGTCTTTACAACTTCAAAGAACTAACATTAGTATACACTATAATTGTCATCTGTCAATAACGCCTCCCCCAAGACACTGATCCCCATCATACAAAACTACCGATTGACCGGCGTCGAAGACTGCGGGTTTGTCGAGATGAAGAGAGAAAGTGCTTTGAGTCAAGGTGGTGATTTTACATTTGTAATGTTCCCCGTGATAACGCACTTGGGCGGTATATTTCTTTTTTGTATCTGGAGCAAAACCTGCACCAAAGTTTGCTTGCGAGACGGTGATGTCTTTTGATTCACATTCAAGCGTGCCTCGCACTTCATGGACGACGGTGATAGTGTTAGCAACTAAATCCTTTGCAACAATGTAAAGTGGCATGTCATCAGTTCCTTTTTTCGTGACTTCAAAACCGTGACGTTCGCCAAGCGTGTAGAAAAATGCACCGCGGTGGGTACCGATTGTTTCGCCTTTCTCATTTATTACGTTACCCTCTTTCCCTTCTATGAAATGCGCGAGAAAATCTTTCATATCAAGCTTGCCCACAAAGCAAAGTCCCTGTGAATCTTTTTTCTCAGCAACAGGGAGCGCAAACTTTTTTGCAAGTGTGCGCACTTGAGACTTTTTAAATCCGCCAATAGGAAAAAGTGTTTTGCTGAGTTGCTCTTGCCCGAGTGTCCATAAGAAATATGATTGGTCCTTGGCATCGTCAACGCCTTTCAGCATGCTATATCTCATGTCTTCCTTCCGCGACATTCCGCGTTTAGTCTGCGTCCTTCCGCGGTCGCCCCGGGCGACTTGTGCGTAATGCCCTGTCGCCACGTAGTCCGCACCCTCTTTCATCGCGCGTCTAAAAAACGCTCCAAATTTAATTTCCTTGTTGCACATCACGTCAGGGTTTGGTGTACGCCCCGCCTTGTATTCGGCTATCATATAGTCCGCCACGCCCTCCTTGTACTCTTTTTCAAAATCCCACGTAAGAAGTGGTATCCCAAGATGCGCCGAGACTCGCATTGCATCCAAACGCTCCTCGCGCCATGTGCACGGCAAAAAATCCGGCTGCCACACCTTCATAAAGACTCCTATTACCTCATAGCCTGCCTTTTGTAGGAGCGCAGCGGATACCGAGCTGTCTACTCCACCAGACATTCCGACATATACGCGTCCTTTCGAACCAGCTGGTTCGTGGCTGGGCCATAAACTTTTTTCAAGCTTCATATTTCTACCCTACCCGAATAACTACAAAACAGCAAACTGTTTTACTATTTGATATATTTGGCCTTATTTGCCTTATGCTCCTCAAATGTCTTTGCATAGTGAATAACGCCATCATTATCAGAGAGATAATAAAGATATGGGGATGTGGTGGGTGCTATTGCAGATCGAATCGCAACGATCCCGGGATTACCAATAGGTCCTGCGGGAAGACCACGGTTCTTGTAGGTATTGTAGGCGGAGTTCATTTTTAAATCATCTTGTGTGAGGTCGCTTGATTTCTTGCCCAAAAGGTACATAAACGTTGCGTCTACCTGAAGCGGCATTTTTATTTCAATTCTTTTCCAGAGGATCCCTGCGACCATTTTCTTGTCCTCTTCGCTTGTTGCTTCTTTTTCTAAAATAGATGCCATAATAATTATATCCCGAAGCGTGTGCCCTGAACTCTCGATAGGTCCTTTCCATGGTTCAATCTTCTTATTAAAATTCTCGCTCATTATTATTTCGACTCCTTCTGCAACAACACCTGTAGGGAAGAAATATGTGTCTGGAAAAAGGTACCCTTCTTTTGAGCGTGCTTTCTCAATAAAAACATCTTTTTCAAATTTTTCTAGACTCTTTGAAAGAATTACAGTCATTTCAGTATTCGACATACCCTCTGGAAGCGTTACTTTTATCGAAGGGATTCCCGAAACTCCGCCAGCAATACGTCGACTTATTGTGCAGGTAGGTATTGGCTCCTTGAAATAGTAATCCCCTGCAACGATTGGCTTTTCTCCTCCAACTACTTTCATACAAAACTCAAAAAGCGCCTGTGAGCGAATGAGGTTTTCGTTTGAAAAGTTTACTGACACCTCTGCGAGTGATGCGCCACGCTTTATCGTAATGATTTTATTTTGAGGAAAATCAAATGGTGGCAACAATAGAAAAGATATAGTCCCTGAAAAAAAGGTTACGACCAACATCACGGAGAGGAGCATTTTTGCTTGGGCACTTTCGATACCGAGACTTGCGAGAAACGAAGAAATACGCCCGTGTTCCCGTACTGTTTCCTCTAAAAAATTTTCTGTTTCGGGCGGGGTTATCATATTGGCAAATTAACAGGGGCTTCTGACTTACGTGAAGGAATGCGCCCAAACGTTGGTGTCTGTGCCACCCCTCCAGGGAAGTGATAAATAGTCGCAAGCTCCTCTGTAGAAAGCACAAATGGTGGTAGATGTCGCGGAAGATGAAACCACGCGCGGTGCTTGTACCCTTCAAATATTTTTCTCTTCTTTTCGTACATACGCATCATCCTAAAGTCTTCCCATGGAAAATCCCAACCAAATGTTTGCTCGGAGCTCTTAAACCCATTTAGGTTATTTGTATTAAACGGACGGAGCAGACCACCTATGCCGCGAATATTCCCATAGTCCATTTTGTCTTTTTTTGCGAGATACATCGCGCGAATACCACAATCAAAACCAAGCTTTGAGGTATTACGCTCAATAGCCCCCACAACCTCTTTTTCACCTTCAGTAAGACTGAGTGGGGAGAATGTTTCGCCTGGTTTTTTTAGATTACGACCAGTAAGTTTTTGCAGAAGGTCTTTCCCCTCGTCTGTCCAGTCCCCCATGGTGCCATCGTGTTTGTGATAGGTCTTACTTGCTGACTGAACAAGTATTTGGACCCAAATTTGCTCTCCCTTACCTATGGAACCAAGATACTCAATGATAGAAGTGAGTGGGTCTATTTTGAATTCCTCCTTTACCCCCTCCTTGTCCATTCCATAATCAACATAAGTTCTAATAGGATACGCATCTTCCTTAGTGAGCTTATATTCAGCAGCGATCATATCCCACTCTCCCTCTTTTCCTTTAAAATCAACATACCGGGTATAGTCTGGCACTTCGTATATTTCAATGTCTGGGTACTGTGCATACAGCTGTGCCTCAATGGTGTTTTTATAAAATGCTCCCGTTCGTATAAAAAACTTAACGTTCCCCTCAAAAGAACACATCTCAAGGGAGAACCAGTCCTTCACTTTTCCTTTCCAATATTTATCCCACCATTCTATTTTGCTTGTTGATTGATAAAAAACATTTGAAACAATTTCCATCGCAAGTGGTGTTTTATGAATTTCTTTTGGAAGTTTTATTTCAAGAACAATCCAGTTTATATTTGAAATGAAACGGTGCTGAACATAGTGCATCCACTGATGGTGAAAAAGGTAAGCAAAAAATATCGGTCCCCAGTAAGGAAACCATTCAAAAAAAATGGTGAGGTATGTGGTACCCTGGGCATAAAATCTAGCAAATCCGAGGGATTCGGGGAGAAAAAGGGTTACTAAGTAAATAACAACGATAGCAAGAAGGGAGGCCGTCAAAACAAACATGTTTCCAATCATATGGCTATTATAGCATAGGAGAAACAGGGGGAACAGGGGGAACACACATGACAATGGGAACGTTTGGGACATGAGAATGGGGATGCACAAAGGAACGCCGAGTCGCTACGCGACTCGGCGTTCTTTTGTTCCCTCGTCCCGATTGTTCCCTTTGTGCACCCCTGTCCCCCCCTACGCCAACGCGTATTTTCCGTCCTTGGTCTTCTTAAATAGCTTTGTGTCCTGAAGATTTACAAAAACGGTATTCTCTTTTACATAACGCTCCTTGAGTACACGATCAATAATATCCTGCTTGGTGAGTGCTCCTTCTTTCTTGAGCACCTTTGCGATCACATCACGTACTACCCCTTTTTCATATCCCCATGATGAGAGTGCGTAAAGTCCACGACCGACGAGCACAAATCGTTTGTCCTTGATGAGCTCGTTGTGACAGGTAGCAACGTGCGCCTTCTTTCCAAAAACCTGAGTGATGGACTTTGCTACTTCTGTAAAGTGCATTGGTGAGCCGTGTTTGCGAATAATAAGGTACGCATAGTCACGCATTCCACGCGCATTCACATTGTGTGACTCTGACATTCCCCATTCACCAAGTGGATTTTTTGCAATGGTCTTTGAGAGTGACAACCAACGCTTTGTAATCTCTTCATTTTTGTATTCCTCAGAAACATCTTTTAGGTGGTTCAAAAAAGCTGCAACTATTTCACTTTCAGGAATCAAGTCCTCATGCGAGAGGGTCTTGTAGAGCTCACGAATGGCATCGTGAACCTTCATTGAAACAGTGTCGTCCACAATCCAGCGGTGGCGGAAATTTTCATCCTCTTTTTCGCGTGAGAATTGGTCGCCTAGTACGAGTAAAAAGAAAAGATGATTTTGAGTACTAACATCCTTTGAAACGTGCATTAAAAAATCCTCCTCGCAAACTACACCACCGAGAGAAACAACTAGCTTATTGAGCTCGGCAAAGACGGGGTCTTCTTTTTTAAATACGTCAGCCTTTTTTATTGCGGCAAGAGCAAAGTTCTCAATCTGGCGCACGCGCTCACGGGTAATGCCATACGTCTTACCAATAGCTTCAAGTGTCATGCGATCTACGTTTTCTCCAAGTCCATAACGTTTGGTCATTACATCAAGGGCGCGTGGCGAAAGTGGTGAAAGAAGACGCTTTACTACTTGTTTTGGTTTGAATGTAATGGCTGACATATATAGTTACTATTAAAATATTTTTATTAATTAGTTAATTTCTATCATTAAACGTCTGAGAAGTCAAGCATTTCCTCACTTTATTGACAGTGTGTCAATAAAACCTTGAAATATAAGGATTTAATCCTCCTAATATACTTTGAATTATAAAATTTTTTCCCGTCTTTGCGAGTAGGTTGAAATGCGAAGACATGGAGCATTTCAAAGCCGGAGTGCGACGGCGCGAGGCGGGGTCGCGGAATTTTTCACCAGAAAAATATCCGTGACAACCTGCGAAGCAATCCATGATTGATCACTTTTACTCCTGGATTGCTACTGAAAGTCTTCGTCCAGGAGTCTGCGTCCAGGACGTGAATCTGGTGATTCAGAATTTGCTAATTCAAAAGACGAGGCGAGAATACGGCAGTTTCTCAATTCAAAGCACGACAATATTCAGAAGTCTCCCTTTTACTACAATTATTTTCTTAATTTCTTTTCCTGCTACCCATTTCACAATATCCGGTCGAGCTATGGCGAGAGCCTTTATTGTGTCTTCTTCTTCATCAGCTTTCACTATTATTGAATCACGGAGCTTCCCACTTACCTGTATTGCAATAGTAATCTCCTTTACTACGCATTTTGATGCATCATACGTAGGCCACAGAGCAAGATGAATTGATTCTTTGTTTCCAATCTCGCGCCAAAGCTCCTCCGTGATGTGCGGAGCAAATGGTGCGAGGAGAATGAGAAATGTTTCGTAATCTTTCTTGGTAGCACCTTCTTGTTTTTCCAACTCATTCAAAAGAATCATGAGCGAGGAAATAGCCGTATTGAAACCGAACGTCTCAATATCATCACCAACTTTTTTTATTGTCCTGTGGAGTACCGCCTCTGCTTTAGAATCGTGACTTTCATTCACTTTATCTCTCATCTTCCACACACGCTCAAGAAAACGTCGTGGGCCAACAATGCTTTTTGTACTCCATGCGACCGCCTGTCCAAATGGGCCCATGAACATTTCGTAGAGACGAAGTGTATCTGCTCCATATTCTGAAACAATATCATCAGGGTTCACCACGTTCCCCCACCTCTTGCTCATTTTGCGACCGTCCTCTGCCATGATGAGTCCCACATTCTGAAGACGAATGAATGGCTCTTCATAATTCACTACTCCAATGTCATACAAAAACTTGTGGTAGAAGCGAGCGTAGATAAGATGGCGTGTCGCATGCTCTGCTCCACCTACATACATATCAACCGGCGACCAATATTTTTCTTTATCCTTGTCCACGAGCGATGCAGTATTTTTCGGATCCATATATCGCAGGTAATACCAAGATGACCCCGCCCACTGAGGCATAGTGTTCGTCTCGCGTTTGCCTGCACCTCCACACACTGGGCACTTTGTATTTACCCACTCTGAAATATCCGCGAGGGGCGACTCACCCGTGCCTGTCGGCTCATACGACTCTACCTCAGGAAGCATAACGGGCAAATCTTTTTCAGGTACAGGAACAACTCCACATTTTTCACAATGAATAAGGGGGATTGGCTCTCCCCAGTATCGCTGGCGGGAAAACACCCAATCCTTCAATCTATATTTCGTCACCCATCGCCCCTTTACAAAATCAGTAATTTTCTTTTTGGCTTCTTCGCTGGAAAGCCGATCAAATTGCGCAGAATCAACCAAGTCTCCCTCCCCAGTGAAAATTTGATTTCTGCCACTTAGAAAGTTAAGCCATGCTGTTTTATGGGTTCTCGAATTTATCAAATCTGCAATTTGATCCTTGTCATACCATCCTATTTCATGTTTCCCTTCATCAACCTCGCAAAAGATCTTATTATCAGATTTCAATTTCGCGTAATAAAAAAATCCAATAATGTCTTGATTTTTTTGTTTTGGGGTCCTAAACGAAAGTGTAGAAACTGGGTTAAATTTATCTCCAATTATTTCTATTTCCGTGTATCCACTTTCTTCTTTAGTTTCCTTATGAACAGTTTCAATATCTGTATCTCCATCTTCAATTCCTCCGCCAATGAAATGAAAATCTTTCTTGTTCTCTATAAGTAGAAGAAACTGCCCCTTATCATTTTCAAGGATAACATTTGTAACTTTGCGTTTTAATGTTTCAAAATTTGGTCTATATGCACGTTCTCCTTCTCCAATTATCCTGGGAGCAACCACATACTTAATTGGCAATCCGAACTTCTTCGCAAATTCAAAATCGCGCTCGTCGTGCGCGGGGACGGCCATCACGGCTCCGGTGCCGTAGCCACCCAAAACATAATCTGCAACATAGAGCGGAAGCTCCTCGCCATTTGCGGGGTTGATAACGCTCACTCCCTCAAGCTTCACACCTGTTTTCTCGCGACCTTCTGCGGTGCGTTCTATATCGGTCTTTTGCTTTACCTGTTTCAAGTATTCCCTGACTTCCTCCTCGTTCTCCATTCCCCATTCTCCATTCTCAACAAGTTCCGGCGCAAGCACGCAGTACGCCGCACCAAAAAGTGTATCGGGGCGAGTTGTGAACACCGTGATTATTTTGTCGCTATTCTTAACTTTAAAATCAATCTCCGCTCCCTCGCTTCGCCCAATCCAGTTTTTCTGAGACTCTTTTATTGATACGGGCCAATCAAGCGCATCCAAATCCTCAAGCATTCTGTCTGCGTATTTGGTAATGCGAAGCACCCACTGACGCATTGGTTTTTTCTCAACTACGGTGCCACAACGCTCGCATTTGCCGTCCTCGAGGTCCTCATTTGCAAGTCCAGTCTGACATGAAGGGCACCAGTTGATGGGCTCATACGATTCATACGCAAGCCCCTTTTCAAACATTTTCAAAAATATCCACTGTGTCCATTTATAAAATGCGGGGTCGGTGGTGTTTACCTCACGGGACCAGTCATAATCAAACCCAATATCTGAGAGCTGCTCCTTGTAGTGCGCCACATTTTTCGCAACAGCAATACTCGGATGCACCTTATTTTTAATTGCATACTGTTCTGCAGGCAAACCAAACGCATCCCAGCCCATTGGATGAAGCACGTTAAACCCCTGCATCCGCTTCATACGCGAATATATGTCTGTTGCAATGTAGCCTTTTGGATGTCCCACATGGAGTCCCTCCCCCGAGGGATAGGGAAACATATCAAGAACGTATTTTTTAGGTTTACTCGAGGTATTATTGGAATGATACATTCCCGACTTTTCCCAAGTGTCTTGCCACTTTTTTTCAATATCTTTATGGTCGTACTTTTCAGTCATTGACATATTGTAACAAACCCCCGCCTTTGAGCAAAGGCGGGGGTTTGAAAATCGTTCTTTACTAGCGCTATTAAAAGAGGGTGCGGTGGGGCACGAAAGAGTCTATGAGTCTTTGCGAGCGATAGCGAAGCAATCCATGGGTTAATTCTGGATTGCTTCGTCGTGCCTCCTCGCAAAGACGCGGAACGACTTCTGAAGTTAATTTACTGAATAAACGCGGGAGATGGAACTGGTTTTTCTATTAGATTAGCTGGAGGATAAAATTCAGGATCAATGGTGCGGTCAAAGCACACTCTTCCGATACCGTGCTGCCAGTTTTCGTTAACTCCACCCTTGTAGGGATATGGCGTGCGCATGGTCATGCCACTATCATACGTGGAGGTATTCATCATGTCTCTTTCAAAATTTGCACAAAGCTGAAATGAAAGCTTTCCTTTTGTGATGTAGTCATAAGGTGTTTGCGTTTTAGGATCACGCGGAACCACGACACCACTCAAGGGGTCATTCATTTCATCGAGCGTTGCCGGAAGTTTTCGCTTTGCTTGCCAGTAGGAAATAATTTGATATTGAATCGTCTGCAAACTAGAAATGCGCTCTGTATCGTATCGTTTTTGTTTTTGAGATGCAGGTGAGCCCATCACATAAAAACCAAACGAAAATGCGACAACAATAGCGACAGCTGAACCATACGCATACCACCTCTGCACGCGCTCTCCATCGTCATCTGGTTTACGACGAAGATCATACAGATAGTAACCCGCCACCGACCCAATTACTAAAATGATAAAAAGAACCTTAAGCGCAAACGACAGCGTGATCTCTTCCCCAGAGAAAAAACTATTGAGGAGCACGATGAGGTCAATTGCTACCACGACTATTGCAATAAAGAGCGTACAGTAGGTAATCGCTTTGCGCGCCCATAGGTTGCGCTTCTCGGGAACAATCATCTCTTCTTTTGAAAGTGCGCGAGTAAAAAGCACACAAAGTGGAAATGCCACGATAAGCATCGCCATGGCGAGGCTTACCCCACCAGCATACGGGTCGGTGTAGCCGAACTCTTTTGGATAAACTTGATCAATGATACTAAAGATGAGGGTCAGAATGCTTACCACGCTTATATACAGCGCCACCAAGACACCTAAATGAATAAAAAAGTCTTTTGGGGTTGTTTTCAATTTTTCTGTTGTTTCCATTATGTAATTGTACCTTGCGCACTTTTTCAGCGCAAGCTCTATACTGCTTCCATGACACGACTACTCTATGATAGAATAGGAGCAATGGAAATGCAGAAAAAGAAGATACTCCTCATCGACGACAACGAAATTGTGCGTCTCATGTTTTCAAATGTGTTCTGGCTCCACGGACTTGATGACAAATACGCACTGACCACAGTGGGGAACATGCGTGAGGCGTTTGTGTTTATTGAAAATCCTGCAACGAAGCCCGATATTATTTTTACTGGACTCGTCATGCCGTTTGAAAAAGATGGAAAAATAGAAACAAGCGCGGAGGCGGGGTTTTCGCTTCTTAAGCGTCTAAAAGAAACACCAGCGACACAAGCAATCCGAGTGATTGTTTTTTCAGGCTACAACGAAGACGAGTACCGTACTCAAGCGCTTGAACTTGGTGCTGAAATGTACCTCAAAAAAGGTGAGAACATGCCACAAGACATTATCGATATTATTCGTTCGTTCGATAATTCGTAAGATATAAAATCATGCCTACCCCCCTTGTAAAACTTGAAAACATCAACTTCTACTACAACCGCGGGTTGCCGTCGGAGGTGCATGCACTTAAAAATATTAATCTTGAAATTGAGCGCGGGGGCTATGCGGCATTTTTTGGACCATCGGGCTGTGGCAAGACGACACTCACGTATTTGATTGGCGGTATCGAAACCGAAAACGCTGACGAAGGGCACATCCTCATCAACAACCGCGACTTGCGTGGACTTTCAAAAAAAGAACTCGCGGTGTATCGCCAAATCGGTGTGGGAATTATTTTTCAACAGTTCAACCTCCTCCCTTCACTTTCCGTCCTCGACAACGTGGCTTTGCCGATGGCATTTCTCGGTATCACTGTGGAGCGACGAAGGAAAGAAGCGATGAAACTTCTTGATCGATTTAATATGACAAAGTATGCGGAGCGTTTCCCCTCAGAGCTTTCTGGTGGACAACAACAGCGCGTGAGTATCGCCCGCGCGCTTGCCAACAATCCGCCACTTATCATCGCAGATGAGCCACTGGGTAACCTCGACTCAGAAAACGCAAACAAGGCGCTTGAGTTTTTGAAAGAACTCAACGAAAAAGATGGGCGCACTATCATTATGGTTACACACGAGTCATGGAGCCTTCGTGATGCAAAAACTATTTTTTATTTAAAAGACGGAGAGATGATAAAAAAAGAAGAGTCCGCAAAAAAGGAAGCGGTTCAAAAAACACTTTCCGAGCATCTCTACCACAACCTATTCCCCGAAGTCACTCCTGAGCGCCTCATGGCACGCTCGCTCTCCTACATGCTCATGCGTGGGTTTTCAGGCAAGGAAATAAAACGATTTGAGCTATTTCTGTCCAAACGACTTTCAGGGGAGATTGATACACCGACATTTATTGATTTTCTCGACAGCCCGTTTAAGGATGGTGGTGTAGGGCTCTGGAAACAGCGCGCCAACAAGATAGCGCTCACCGTAGAAGACCTTGTGGAGAAACGAAAAGAAATTGAAGACCTTTACAAAGAGCTTGAAAAAGATCCCGAGACTCCCCTTGCTGAAGAAGTGGCAAAAATCCGTTCGTGGCTTTTGGAAGACTACCGTGGTGTGCTTTCTGACATACAAATTGTTCGCTTTGATGAGGCCGTAGAAGACCGTTTCCGAAATATCATTAGCCCTGAAAATTTCATTCAGGTGCTGGAGCTTTCGCGCTCAAGCTTCGGTGTCGGGCTTGCCTCTGGCACCGTGCGGACTGCCTCGGAGCGCCTTGAGGCGATGCTCACTGGAAAGCACTATCAAGTTTTTCATTAGAAATATAAAAAATGGAACAACCCCCAAACAATTATTCTGCACCTAAAAAACTGGAAGTAAAGACCGACCATAGTCTTTCGGCATGGGACCTCCTCAAACTTTCGCTCCGCGTTTTTCGCACTAAACCTACGCGTACTATTTTGACCGTGCTCGGTATGTCGGTGGGTATCGGCACCGTTGTTTTTCTCGTGTCGCTCGGCTACGGACTTCAAAACCTTTTGGTAGGCAACCTTACCTCAGGTGAGTCCGCACTTTTGACTCTCGATGTTTCCTACACTCCTGAAAGCAAAAAACTCATTGATACAGAAACGATTGCAAAAATAAAAGCCTTGCCGGGGGTAGATGCACTCACGCCTATTGCAGAGTACTCAGGTGAAATATCTTATGGCAAACAGACTCCGGGAATCATTGATACAAAAATAGTACAACCATCGTATTTTAAATTTTCAGGCCTCACTCCTGACATTGGAAATGTATTTACCGCAGAGGCGCCTGGGGTGATAGTTTCTGAGCAAGCGCTTCAAATATTTGGCATCGCAAGCAGTACCCCACGCGCGAGCCTCATTGGAAAAGAAGTGAGTGGAAAAGTATACTACCCCAAAATAGATGGTACTACGGAAGAGGTCTTAGTTTCAAAAATTTTAATCTCAGGAATTCTTACCGACGAAAAGGAACCTCCGCTTATTTATCTCCCCTACTCTGCCGTACCAAAAGAGCCCACGCTTTTTAGAAATATGTTGATCAGGGCGGCAACCCCCGACGACGTGGACGTGCTCACCGAAACGCTCGGTGGCGAAGGAAGCGAGTTTGGTTTTATTGTGAGCGCAAAGGCACAGCTCGTGCGCGATGCGAAAAAAATCACCAACGCCATCACCACCGTACTCCTCGTGTTTGGTACTGCAGCGCTCATTGTGTCTGCTATCGGTATGTTCAACACCATGATCGTGGGGTTCCTTGAGCGTATTTACGAAGTGGGCGTAATGAAGTCCCTCGGCGCCACAGACGGCGATGTGCAAAATCTTTTTCTTATGGAGTCCTTTATGATTGGTTTTCTTGGGGGAATTTCTGGCATCACGCTAGGTATTGGCACGGGGTCCATTATCAACTTTGCCATGAGCACCCTTTCTCAAAGCCACGGGAGCAAGGCGCTCACGCTTTTCATTACCCCCGTGTGGTTTGCGGTAGCGACACTCGTACTCTCCTCCTGCATCGGCCTCATCTCCGGCTACTGGCCAGCGCGCAACGCCTCAAAACTGTCGCCTAGAGAAGCGTTTGTGAGGAAGTAAATACCGCTCGCTAAATCTTTTTTATGGTACGACTTTTTTGAAGCTTAAAAAAGCCTGAAGTGTTCGTGTCGACACACTCACAACCCCATAAAAAACAATTTACCTCGCTCTGAGGAAAGTAGCAGCCCCTTATTTATGCAAATAAGGGGCTGCTACTTTAAAGGACCTTCCTGATTTCATGACCTATGAATCTCCTTTTATCATTTCACCGACAACATAATCGCACCCCTTAGGCCCAATAATCGCGGAGTGCTCAATCCCAATAGGAACATCGAGGCGCTCGCCTGAGCATATTATCTTTTCCTCCCCATTTTTAAAGATAAAAGTCACGTCACCTTTTATGACAAAAATCGTAACCTTGCCCTTGTGTTCGTGCTTCGAATACTCAACATTGGGTTCATCGTGCCATTCATACACATTAGCAAACCCTTCAGATTTTAAAATTTCCTTGCTGTTCATTTCCTAAACCCTATCACCTTATTTAAAAACCTACAATCTGTTTAGGTTTTAAATTATTTCTGACTAAGTGCTATTTTTATCCCTAGGGCAATTAAAAGACTCCCAAAAATTTTATTAAAAATACCTTGAAACTTGCTAAAAACAGAAACCACTTTCTTTTGGGTGAAAAATAGTGCTACCAAAGAAAACCAAATTGCAGTATTTACGATCATTATTATGCTTAAAACTACAAGTACAACTTTTGGTACATTTGGAGAAATTACGAGCGTAAACAAACTCAAGAAAAACAAGGTTGCTTTTGGGTTGAGCACGTTTGTAAGAAACCCAATTTTGACTGCCTCAAGTGCTGATATATCATTTTTTTGTTTTAGGGATTCAATCTCAATTTTTGTTGATTTTGAAAGAACGGCTTTTACACCAAGGTAAATTAAGTATCCCGCTCCAATTAATTTTATAATATTGAACAGCAAAATTGACTGTGAAATAAGAACCGCTAGTCCAGCAACGCAATAGAAAATATGTACAGAAATACCCATTGCAAATCCAACGGATGTCCATATTCCTGTTTTTCGTGAATATGAAAGGGAATTTTTTACAGCAATAATAAAATCAGGCCCTGGGCTTATAACCGCCAATAAGTGAACCATAGTTACTGTACCAATTAACGCTAAATATTCCATGTATTGAATTATTATATCATGTCACTAACTATTTTTGTCTAACCCTCCGTGTCTAAAATTGTGCCAGATACGATGTGTTTGTACAGTTTTTTATTTTACTAGATTCGATTATTTATCAACTTATACACCACAGATCGATGGGAGATCAAAAATATAAACACTTCTTTTTTCTTTATTTGAAAAATAACACGATAATCCCCCATCCGTAAACTTCGAAGCCCTGACAATGAAAACTGGAGGGGTTTGCCGAAAAATTCTGGGGCAGTCGTGAGCCTTTCTTCTATTGCCTTTCTTATCGCATTTTTGTTCGATAACGAAATAACAGAAACATCATCTGCTACTTTTTTATGGTAGGATATTTCGAACATATTCTATTTACCCCACACTTGGGCGTGAGTGAGCATTTTACCTTTATCCTTTAATCTACTCTCTCCAAGTAAAGAAAAGGCTCTGTCTTCCTCCATGGCGAGCGATATGTTCAAAAGCTCACTGATTTTAGTCGCTTCGGGCACGCGGTCACGCTTCGCAATCGCGGTTATGATTTTTTCAACCTCAGGCGCAAGTGTTATGTTCAATCTTCGTTTTGTGGTAGTCATGTAGTTAGTGTATCAAAAGTGTGCCGTTTGTCAAATTTATGAAACAATACTGTGTGGTTTTGATAAATTAAAAAAACCTTTGATGATTCCGATGAATAGGAGAGCCGAGCTAAAAAGAACTAGTTGGTTAATATTAACAAGAAAAATAAGAATGGGTAAAGTAATAAGGTAGACCAAATTCAAACCTAATGAAGTTTTTATGTAATTATTAGAAAATGCAGAACTAAATGAACACAAAAAATAGACGATCCCAGAAATAATCATACACCTCCCGAACAAAACAAAAATCGTTCCTCCAATTGTCATCCAATACACATAAACAACAATAAACAAGCCACCTATTAAATATGAACGATTCATGTGCTAGATTATACAATACTTACACTCTAAACTCAATCACATCGCCGTCGCGGACAACATACTCCTTCCCTTCTATCCTCAACATCCCCTTCTCCTTCGCATTTGCAAAAGAACCGGCATCGAGCAGGTCCTTCCAGAAAATCACTTCTGCGCGAATGAATTTATCTTTGAAGTCGGTGTGGATTGCCATACCTGCTACCGGCGCGGTGCTTCCTTTTTTTATTGTCCATGCACGGGTTTCTTTTTCTCCTGTTGTAAAATATGTTTCAAGACCAAGCATTTCGTAACCTTTGGTGATGAGGTCATTGATGCCGTCTTTTTTGGAACCGAGCTCTGTACGGAACATTTCTTTTTCTTCACCCTCGAAGGCAGCGAGCTCCTGCTCCACACCTGCATCTACAATGACATAATGAGCCTTGAGAGTTTTAAGGTATTCAAGGAGTTTTTCAAATCGTACGTCCCCCGCCCCGTTAGAGGCGGGTGCTCCCTGCGAGCCCTCGGGGCCTCTAACGGGGTAAATCTCGTCCAAATTTTTTCCGCCAGCTTTTTTATTTAATACATACAAAATAGGTTTCATTGTGAGGAGGTGCAGACTCCGCACCATAGGCGCTTCTTCCTCCGTTAAATGGACTCCGTGAGCAAGTTTCCCTTGCGCTAATGCCTCTGCGATTCTCAGGAGGATCTCCTTTTCTTTTCCTGCAGCCTTGTCTCCCCTCTTCACCTCTTTTTCAATGTTAACGAGACGCTTCGTTACTGTTTGTTCATCGGCAAGAATAAGCTCAAGGTTAATAGTTTCAATATCAGACACTGGATCCACTTTGCCATGCACATGTATCACATTGTCATCTTCAAAAATACGTACTACCTCCGCAATGGCATCCGTCTCGCGAATGTTTGAAAGAAACTGATTGCCTAGACCCTCCCCCTCGCTTGCGCCTTTTACAAGACCTGCAATGTCCACAAACTCCACCGCTGCGGGGATTGTCTTTTGTGTTTTTGAAAAGTCTGCGAGCTTGTGTAAGCGCTCGTCAGGCACAGCAACAACACCCACGGATGGGTCAATAGTGCAAAACGGGTAATTCTCCGCTGGGACGGATTTCTTCGTTAATGCGTTAAATAGAGTCGACTTGCCCACGTTGGGGAGACCGACGATGCCGATTGCGAGAGCCATGGGAATAGGTGTTGGGTGTTAGGGTTTAGCCATTAGGAATACAATTTCATGCAAAGCTTTCTTCTAAACATTTAAGCCATTGCTTTTTCAAATTTTGTTTTAAGGGAGACAAACTCTTCATAATCAACCTTTCTTTTTATTTCATCTTTAATGTCTCCGACATCTGATTTTACCACGGCCATATCCTCCGTGAGACTGGCGACGTCCGCTTTTACTATCGCCATATCCTCCATGAGATTACTGACGTCTGATTTTACTACTGCCATATCTTCCTTAAGATTACTGACGTCTGATTTTACTACTGCCATATCTTCCATGAGATTGCCGATCATTTCCGTATGTGTATCCAGTCTTTTCTCAAGAACATCTCGTGTCATAACCACAGCATCAGCAACTCCCTTTAATTGGCTTTCAAAATCCTCCTTCAAAACGCCCATGTAGCGTTCAATCTGTTGTGCTTGCCCATCAAGCATTTTTTGAAAATCTTTAGTTTCCATAATTAGGTCAATATTACCTTAAATATACAATTATTTCAAAACTTTCTGGAGCTCGCCCTGATGCGCCCGCATCACTTCCATAGAAGCTGCTTGCTCAGAGCGACCACTCTTTACTTTTGCTTTTATCTCATCACCAATTTTTTTAAATAGGTCTGGGTTCTTTTCAACAATGGCCAAAATGCGGTCTACCTCAGCCTCTGGCACCCCTTTGAGCTGTCTTTTTATAACTTGTTTTAGTAAAAATTCTTTTATCATAGGTATGACTTTATCAGAAATTCCCTTTTCTAGCAAACAAAAAAATGTTGGATACCGCCTATACACGTATTTGGTCTATATAACTGGGTACAATATTCTCAGCACTCGCTCGGAAATACAAACTCCACGTTTGTGTTTCGCTCGCTCGTTTGAGAATAGTAAATTATACGTGTATAGGTGAATTAGTTTAGACAAATATAAATTAGTGTCCGCTCGCCTCTGCGATGCACGCATTGAATGCCTGCACGCCGGCGTTGTAGGTGGTGACATTTGCGCGGTTTGTCTCTACTAAACTGTTGTAGTCTGGCAACATTGCATTATATTCGTTAACGTAAGTGTTGTAGTTTGGGTCATTTGTGGGGGTACTATCTAGCTGTGCTTTTTTTGCATCAAGCGCCGCGCGCATACTCGTGATGCTGGTATTGTTTGCATCTATCTGTGCTTTCAGGTTTGCATCACTTGAAGGACATGCAGAAAGTGGCACACCAAAACTTTGCACCGCAAGCCATGTCATGCGACCTTCGTACATTCCCCGCCCCACCGCAACACCGATCTCCCGATACTGTGGTTTCAAAATATTAGCGCGGTGCCCAGGGCTATTCATCCACGCCGTTACCACACCGAGGTCACCATTAAAATCCCCAAGCGCAAGGTTCTCCCCCACCACCACATAGCCGTACCCCACTGCCTGTGCCAAATCTGAAGGTCCCACACCCGACGGTGATACGTGTTCAAAATATTGCTTCGCAAACATATCATCCACTTTCATCTGTGCATCGCGGTCAAGTAAATAATTTTCAGTGAGTGGCGAGAGTCCCCCGTTTTGCGCACGTTCAATATTTGTATGTTCTATGATTCCAGAAACAGTGAGTGCTGAGTTGCTCTGTGGCGGAGTTGTCGCCCGCAGTGGCCCCGGCGCAACAACTTCTTTCTCCGTGCTTACAGCCTTTTGTACTACCGTGGTATTTGATTTTACTGGTGCAGTCGTTTTAGCGACTACTTTTTTTGGTGGAGTCTGTGCGGGAATTACTTTCTTTGAAACTCCTTGCGTGACGTTCTGTGGTTCATCTATCTCCCGAAAAAATGGATACAAAAGTAGCCCCACACTCGCGATAGTGAGAAGTCCTACAAAAATTATCGGGAGTTTTTTTAGCATATTACTTATTTCTTGAATGCCTCAAGAAAAAGAAACATCGGGATTTCCTTGCGCGCTTTGTCCTCGGCGTTCTTTCGTGGGCCAAGCTCACTCTCTCTGTGTGAAAGCCACTCCTCAAGACGCCCAACCGCAAAGCCACTGTTCGCTAGTGTTTTAAAATAGTACTGAAGAGGACGGTGGAATGAGAGCGTGGTCTTCGTGTCCCTTTTGCTTGGATTCATCTCTATTTCCACTTTTGATTCTGACATATAGCTCTCGATACGGCGATACTGTGACTTGGTTTCCTCATCAAACCCCCATGCGCTCGCTTTTGGAATACGGAAAGCAGGGTGGTTGAGCACTATGAAAAGCTTGCCACCGGGGACAAGCACGCGCGCGCATTCTTTAAAAACTTTGTGTGGGGCATCAATGTTTTGAATTGCGAGCACAATTGAAATTTTCTCAAATGAAGCATCTTCAAAGAGCGAGAGGTCTTCTGCCGACTGCGCAAAGTATTCTATCTCTTTTGGGGAATTTTTCTTTGCTATAAGTATGAGCTGTTTTCCCAGATCTACCCCCGTCGCTTTTGCCCCTTCCTGAAAAAACGCCTGTGTGAAAAACCCCTGCCCACATGCGAGGTCGAGCACTTTCTCCCCCGCCAAACTTTTTCCTTCAAAAGTTTCTGCGGGCGAGCCTTTCTTATCACTCATTGCCCTAAGTAGATTGGGGAGTATTACTCGCGCTTGGTACGTGTCCTCATCTGCAAGCAACTTGTCATACCAATGCGCCACGCCTCCCCACGAGGTTGTCTTTTTCCTAGCTATTGGTTGTTTATTAGGTTTTTCTGCCATATTGGATTTGATTGTAGCACGAAATTGTAGTATTGTGGCTCTATGAAATGGATACTATTCACTGGTACATGGAGACTCACCAATACTGACGTTGAGCAAGATGTACGCAAAGCTGCGCGCGAAGTTGTCACACGTGGCGATGGCGTGCTCACGGGGGGGGCAACAGGAGTAGACTATTTCGCGATGGACGAAGTGCTTAAGGTAAATCCTACCGCTTCACACCTTCGCGTTATTATTCCCGCTCGCCTTGAAAACTACATTGAAGACTACGTCACTAACTGGTGCCATGAGCCCATCACTCAAAAAGAAATCGACAATCTTGCTACTATTTTAAAACATATCAAAAAAATAAACCCTGCAAGCCTTTTAGAAATGCCATACAAAACAATAACGCAAGAGCACTACAACCTACGTCACGACCAAGAGGTGATGTATTCAGACGAGGTGCACGCATTTCAAGTAAACGAGAGCACTGGGACACAAGATACCATTGATAAATCTGCAAAGGCAGGTCTCCCGACAACTCACCACAAAAAATACGAAATATAAAAAAAGGGCGGTCACGTGTGTTACGTGACCGCCTTTCATTTTAGTTAAAGCGGATAGGTCCTCCTCATAAAAGCCCCATCGGGCTTTCTTTCTGCAGATTTTTTAGCGAATCTTTTCTCAGCATCACGCAAGAGCTTTTGATATTTCAGTTTTTCTGCATTGGTCATTTGCCGTTTTTTTACAATCTCACACAACTGTACAATGTTAATCATTTTCTCCTTATAAAACGACCTGAGTAGATGCTATCACATTACAAATTTGAATCAAAATTAACCACAATGCTATAGTATGCACAATATGAATAAAAACCGCGGCCACGTAAGTAACGTGCCGCGGTTTTCTCCATCAAACAGTATAAGTAATGACAAGCAGTCCTGGTAGATTTCTAGCTTGATCTTCCTGTTGTTCTGTAAATATTTCCTCAGCTTTCATTAGTCGGCCAATCATCGAGACTATTTCCTCATCACTGATTTGAACTTTTTCCACCAGAGCCTTGAGCTCACTGAGCGTATCGACAGTTCCATTCATTTGGTAGTCTCCTCATTCAACATTCTAGGTGCATACTACACTTATAGTAATAATGGTGTCAAGCAATTACCAAAATGATATAGTAAGCATCATATGCAAAGAGATAATAAACTCAAAACACTTCACGAAAAGTGGCTTGCTGAATGTACGTGCATGCTTCGGAAGACTGCGATACAGGGGGTTCCGGGAGACGGCAGTGCAGATGCGCAAATTGTTTTTATTGGTGAGGCGCCAGGGGCGAAGGAGGATAAGGAGGGGCGACCGTTTATTGGTTCAGCGGGAAAGTTTCTTGCGGAGATGCTTGAAAGTATAAAAATGAAGCGCGAGGATGTGTATATTACGAACATTGTAAAATACCGCCCACCTGAAAACCGCGACCCAACACCAAAGGAAATTGCCGACTGTGCGAAGTGGCTTGAGGAGGAAATAAAACATATCAACCCCCTCCTCATTGTTTTTCTCGGACGACACGCAATGAATCATTTCTTTCCTGATGAAAAAATATCTGAGGCGCATGGGGTCGTTTTGACTTCCAATCACTTTGGGAAAATTCGTCACTTTCTCCCTCTCTACCACCCTGCTGCAGCGCTCTACAACGGCTCACTCCGAGAGACCCTTAAAAGGGATTTTAAAACAATTCCGAAGATATTGAAGAAATTAAATCGTGGTTAGAAAATTTACTATTGCATCACTCGTAGTTTTAGTGTCCGTCTTTGCGAGCAGGTACTCCTGCGAAGCAATCTAGAATTTTAATAAAGCAACCGTGGATTGCTTCGAGTACTCGCAAAGACAACGGGCTACGAGTTTCAGGATTTTTAATTTTCTATAGAATGACGGTTGCCTCGTTGTTAGCCACTTCTAGAATTCCACTCTCTGCAAAGATGCGCGTCTCTTTTCCTTCTGCATCTACAATTTTCAACTCACCTTTTTTGAGAGGAGTTACGAGAGGTGCGTGGTGTGGGAGAATAGTAAGGTCGCCGCTGTCGCCTTTGCATGACAAGCTCGCAGCTTCACCTTTGAAGAGTACCTCATCTACTTTTGCTACTGTGAGTTTCATCATTATGTTAGTTTTTTTATGAGTGATAACGATTAGAAAAACTTACACCCAGTTAAATGCGATTTTCCAAATCGTGATTTCAAATTCTCTGTTGCCTGAGCCGAGAACTTTTTATTACTATTTTGTGATTTTATCATGGGGGTTAGATAAATTGCTAATTTGAAATCATTTAACTGGGTTGATAAATTATGGTCGCGTTGCTCCTTAATTTATCTAACCTCATCAATCGTCCCCTTCATGTAGAAAGCAGACTCATTTACATCGTCGAGCTTGCCTGCAAGAATCTGCTCAAAGCCTTCAATGGTGTCCTCGAGCTTTACATACTTCCCTGCCATACCGGTAAACACTTCACCCACGAAAAACGGCTGTGAAAGAAAACGCTGAATCTTGCGCGCGCGATTTACTGCAAGTTTGTCGTCATCAGAGAGCTCCTCGATACCGAGAATTGCAATAATGTCCTGAAGGTCCTTGTAGCGCTGAAGTACCTTGCGTGTTTCCATCGCCACTCTATAGTGACGCTCCCCCACAACCTGTGGGTCAAGAGCTCCTGATGCTGAGTCGAGTGGGTCAATAGCGGGGTAAATACCGAGTGATGCGAGAGGGCGTGAAAGCACTACGGTCGAGTCGAGGTGAGAAAAGGTCGTCGCTGGCGCTGGGTCGGTGAGGTCGTCTGCGGGAACATACACTGCCTGCACGGAGGTAATGGAACCCTTGGTTGTGGATGCGATGCGCTCCTGAAGCTTACCCATTTCCTCTGCGAGTGTTGGCTGGTAACCCACAGCACTCGGCACACGTCCAAGGAGTGCAGACACTTCTGCTCCCGCCTGAATGAAACGGAAAATATTGTCCATGAAAAGAAGTGTGTCCTTGCCACCCGCGTCACGGAAATGCTCTGCCATAGTAAGTCCTGAAAGCGCCACACGTGCACGTGCACCTGGGACCTCATTCATTTGTCCAAACACAAGCGCTGTCTTTGCGAGCACGCCTGATTCCTTCATTTCGTGATAGAGGTCGTTGCCTTCACGCACACGCTCACCAATACCTGCAAACACAGAGTATCCACCGTGCTCTGTCGCCACGTTACGAATGAGCTCCTGAATGAGTACGGTCTTCCCCACACCTGCGCCACCAAAGAGACCCACCTTTCCTCCTTTGATAAACGGTGTCATGAGGTCAATAGCCTTGATACCTGTCTCAAAAATTTCTGTCTTTGTTTTTTGTTCCTTAAATGCGGGCGGTTTGCGATGAATAGAAAGGCGCTCTGTTTTTGGAGGCAAGGGAGCACCACCGTCGATGGTCTCGCCGAGAACATTAAAAAGTCGTCCGAGGACAGCCTCTCCCACAGGAACAGAAACAGGCGCGCCAGTGTTTTTCACCTCCACATCACGACGAAGCCCCTCTGTAGAATCGAGCGCGATGGCGCGCACACGTCCAAGCCCGAGGTGCTGTGCAACTTCGAGCGTAATCTTTCGCTTTTCGCCGTGCTCCCCCACCCACTCCACAATGAGCGCGTGTTCCACCTCTGGAATATTGTGCTCAAAATACACATCTACGACCGGCCCGACGATTTGTTTTATTGTTCCTGTGTTCATGTTAATAATTTTAAATTTTTAATAATTCCCTTAATTTCCCCTTTTCATCTTCACTGCTTAGCGCTTTTTTAAAAATTGGGATAAGATCCTTGTTTCTAAAACTCTCAAAGTTTTTTATGTTGATAAACTCTTCTAATGTAACTAGTCTTGTTTCGATTCTTTCACCTGGGTCTAACTCCGGCTCTCTCGTTTTTTTACAATTACGTGCTATAAAAAAATGATTGTCCCACTCTATCTTTCCGCTTTTTAAAACATCTGATACAAACCACGGAGTCCAGTCATCACTTTCATATCCAGTCTCTTCTAATAATTCCCTTTGTGCATTCTCTAAAACAGTGTAACCATCCTCTGCTATCCCTCCCGGGACCGCAATAAATGGAGGACGGTTTGGTTGCTCTTCATTATTAATAATTATTTTATCACCAACAACCGCGATTATACTAACAGCATTTCTTTTTTTAATTGCTTCAAAAGTAGCAAATGTTCCATCAAACATTTCCTGTTCCCACTGATAAACATCATGGAGTATCCCTTTAAAAACTAACTTTGCGTGATCTGGAATTTTTTTCATAATCAACATCGACAGGATCTTCACTTATTTAATGCCTGAACTCTATCACTTTTTACCAAAAAAACCAAGCCAAGAATCAGAGCTTTTGGGCTGTGAATAACCCAATCTGTAAAGATTGATATTTCTTCGCAAGTAGTATATATTATCTATATTAGGGCTTCGGCCTCCGAGATACCCGTCACCGCAAGGTGACGGGTATCGATGTTTTATATATATTTTCTAAACGCTTCCACTACCTTTGCAAAATCCTCTTGATGAACAATGTCCACTTTTCGCAAAAGTCGGTTGTTGCTAATAACGCGCGCTTGTGTGAGCTTAATCCATACTGATTTTGTATACTCTTCTCGAGTTTCGCTATTCTTTGCATGAATTTTAATTTCGTAATGAAAGTCGTCTGACTTCTCCTTACTCGTAATTGGCAGTACGAGCATAGTTTCTTTATTGTATACACGCACAACTAAAACAGGTCTCTCAAAATTTTCATTTTTGCCATCCACCTCTGCTCCAACATTTACGCCCATTTGAGCCAGGGTACCTGACCCCTATTCCTCATATATTTAGTAATTAAATACCGTTATCCCTAAGACATATTTTATACTCATTGTCGCTCGCTTTTCTTTGCATTTTTCCTTCTGATGATGCTAGTCGAGGTGGGTGGCAATAGTCTATAATAAACGAAGGACTTCCTAATGGGTTACTAGGGTCATTGAAAGGATTAACTTTTGAGCACTCTGGCCAGTTATTTGATGCTGGCTCAGCTAGTGTAGCTGGCTCAATCCATTTAACTACTGAACAGTCCTTGCGAATAATAACGGGACGTACACCAAACCAATAGATAGCAAACACGGCAAGAATAACAAACATCGCGGAAAACCAATTCTTTATAAAGAATTGAAGTATTTTTTTAAAAACCTCTCTAATTTTTTGCCAAAAAGTCGTAGACCATTGTTTTATGTCTGAAAAAAAAGTAAATATTCCGATGATAATTGCAAAAATAAAAGTTCCAGTCCAAAGGCTAAAAAAATCTAACTGGACCATTTTTAAAACGATTACTGCAAAAATTGCTGTACCTAGACTTCTCCAACTGCCTAATTCGCTAAAATATTTACCATCTTTTGTTTTTAATTTCATTTTTTTAAAATATCCTTAAACTTGTAACTCTCGCTCTCACTCAGAGAAACACCCATACCAGAACTATCTTTAAATTGCCACATTTCGCCATCCCAAATCACTTCTGCTTTCACTGCCTTGTATCCTTCTTGTAGATACACTACTTCGATGTCATACAAAAAATCCTTCTCAGGATTGATACTGCAAACAACGGCCCGCAGAGACAAAGAAAAAGGACTGCTTCTTGCTCCTACTTCAATCACTTCGTTTATTCTTACATTTGGGACATTAATCATATTTGAAAGTATATCCCACAAAATGTACTTCTACCACTCCCCAACCTCTACAGCGAGTAATTCTTCTTGTGCGGGGACTTGCGAGCGTGACGACGCGAGCACGAGGAATTTTTCAGCAGAAAAATATCCGTACCCCGCACAAGAGGAATTACGAGTATCATTTCATCGCTTCGATCCCCCCGATAATCTCACTCATCTCTCTCGTAATCGCACCTTGGCGGACCTTGTTGTATTCGCGAGTGAGATCAAAGGTGACTTCTTCTGCTTTGTCGGAGGCGTTTCTCATGGCGACCATACGTGCGGAGTGCTCAGATGCTTTACTTTCCAAGAATGCGTGATGGAGCTCTATCGCGAGAAGCCGTGGAATGAGTGTTTCAAACACTGCCTCTGGCGATGGCTCAAATAAGTAGTCCGATGAGGTCGCTTGGCTATCTTCATTCACTCCTTCTTTTACTTTTGCCTCTGCAAATGCGCCTTTTTCTGGAACGATGCCTTTGATCATTTCTTTCAACCCATCGAGTGAAAGTGGGAGGAGCGTCCTCGACACTGGCTCTTGCTCAAACGTAGAGCGGAAGTTGGTGTACACGAGGACACATTCATCGTACGTGCCGTCAGTGAACATTTTTGTTATGAGCGACACGACACTAGAAAAATCAGAAATCGCACTTTCATCCTTCATTGTTTGAATATGTTTTTCGAGGATGTATCCACGGCGTGCAAAAAAGTCTTCACCCTTGCGACCAATAGCGAGAACACCCGTACTTTCCTTTGCAATACCTATATCTCTCAGTGTTTGCAGTGCACGTTTGGTCACACCGCTGTTGAGCCCACCTGCGAGACCTTTGTCGCTCGTGACAATAACGAGAAGCACGCGGTGAATAGGGCGTGTCACTACAAGCGGATGGCTCGCAATATCTACCGAGCGCGTGATGCGAGAAAGGATACGAAATGCTGACATCGCGTAAGGGCGCGCAACGAGTGCCGAAAGCTGTGCCTTACGCATTTTTACACCAGAAACAGCCTCCATGGCTTTCGTCACTTGGTGTGTCTTTTGGACGGAACGTATTTTTCCTTTTATCGCGCGTGTTGAGGGCATTTTGGTAGGTGTTAGTGAGTAGGGTTTAGGGGGTGCTGGATTGCTTCGCGCTACGCGCTCGCAAAGACAGCGAGTTGGCATTACTTATGTGCAATGTGTAGTTCAGGGTGTGAGGTGGCAAAATCTGCGAGCGCAAGCTTTAGCTTGACCTCGGTCTCATCGGAAATCGCACGATCCTTCTTGATTGCATCAACAATCCCTGACGCGTGGTGGTCAAAGTATTCCGCAAGCTTGTCTTCAAAGATTCGCATGTCTTCTACTTTAACTTTATCAATGAATCCGTTTACACCCGCGTAAATTACGAGTACTTCCTTTTCAAATGACAATGGTCTGCCGTTTGTCTGCTTCAAGAGCTCAGAGAGACGGCGACCTTTTTCAATACGCTCCTTTGTCTCCTTGTCCAAGTCCGATGCAAACTGCATAAATGCTTCCAGCTCGCGAAACTGCGCAAGCTCCAAACGAATTTTACCCGCAACTTTTTTCATCGCCTTTGTCTGCGCATTTGAGCCCACGCGCGACACAGAGAGACCCACGTTTACCGCAGGGCGCATACCTTTGTTAAAGAGGTCGGTGTCCAAATAAATCTGCCCGTCAGTGATGGAGATCACGTTGGTCGGAATGTACGCAGACACGTCGCCCTGCTGAGTTTCAATAATAGGAAGCGCGGTCAATGACCCGCCACCGAGCTTCTCACTCAATTTTGCCGCACGCTCGAGCAAGCGTGAGTGTAGATAAAAAATATCTCCCGGGTACGCCTCACGTCCCGGTGGACGGCGGAGGAGGAGCGACATCTGGCGGTACGCCACTGCATGCTTGGAAAGGTCGTCATACACTACTACGGCGTCTTTGCCCTTCAACATAAAAAATTCACCGATTGTTGCGCCGGTAAATGGTGCGAGGTACTGAAGTGCCGCCGCCTCTGATGCACCTGCAACGACGACAATACTGTACGCCATCGCTCCGCGTTCCTCGAGCTCGCCCACAATACGTGCAATCTTTGATTCCTTTTGACCAATAGCAACGTAAATACAAATAGGGCGGGTCTCTTTTGGCTCGGTGATTTGGTTCAAAATAGTATCGAGTGCAATAGCAGTTTTGCCCGTACCACGGTCACCAATGATGAGCTCGCGCTGTCCACGACCGATAGGAATCATAGAGTCGATAGCCTTGATACCTGTGTGCACTGGGGTATCCACGCCTGCGCGGTCGATAACTCCAAACGCAATACGCTCAATAGGCATGCGGTCTTCCTCTTTAATTGCACCCTTGCCATCGATAGGCTCGCCGAGCGCATTGACCACGCGACCAACCATTCCATTTGATACGGGAATAGAAAGTGTTTTTCCAGTACCTTTTACAATCATCCCCTCGCTTATTTTTTCAGCGCCAGATAAAATAACTGCTTTTACAAAATCCTCTTCAAGGTTGAGTACAAAGCCTACAATCGGTTCTGCATCCAAAGTATCCTTGAGGTGCTTCCCGCCCGCATGTTCAAAAATAACCATTTCTGCCATCATCGCATTTTGAAGGCCATCGATTTCCGCAATGCCGTCACCTGCTTTGACCACGGTACCCACGCGCTCCACCGATGTCTTCGGTTCAAGCGCTTCAATTTCTTTTTTGATTTTTTCTATTAGTATGGTATTCATCCCGTTAGAGGTAGGAAATGCTAGGCATTTCCGTAGTTATCTTATAATAATTAGCAATAATAGCACATCTCTTTATAAAGCCCGAAGAGTACATAATTTAACTATATGACCTCTAACGGGACTCGTGTCCTATTAATTAGTGACGTTGCGATAAAGTTCGACTAGGGATTTTTTGTAACTGCCGTCTATTAATGTTCCTTTCATTCTTATTTGGAATCCTCCAACAATTGATTCATCTACTTTGTCTTGACGAATAGCGCCTTTGAGAATTGTCCCTTCTTTTTCATAATGGTCATATGCATGGGACCATTTGTTTTTACTCTTTGCATCTGCGGTTACCAAAATCACTTCATTATTGTTCTTCTCGCGAATAAGAATTTTCTCCAGTTCGCGCGAAATAAATGGTAGAAGTTTTTCGTGCCCTCGCGTTAAGAGAACCTTCCGAAAGCTGACAAAAACTTTTTTTGACTCCGCCTCCGTAGCAACTTCTTTGAGCGCTCCGTAAAGCGCCTCTGCGTACCATGATGCTTTCATCCCGTTAGAAGCAGGTCGCGCTCGCGCGAAGCCCTTGCATTATGTTATTTTTAATAAATTTTGTTCGACTTTTTTTCATATATTTTTCTTCCACGAAGCGACCGCGGCTTCTAACGGGATTCATGGTTATGCTTTACGCAAAATTTTCTCTGCAGACAACACTGCCATGCGCGCGACCTCACGCTCAGCGTTTTGGAGCATTTCATCATGCTCGCGGTTTGTACGGTGCTCTGCTTCGTTCAAAAGATGTACTGCTTTTCTGTGTGCATCTTTCATCATCATAGCCTCGGCAGTTTCTGCGTGTTTTTTTGCAGCGTCAATGAGCTCATCACCCTTTACTGTTGCTTCACGGACAATACGAGCTTTTTCGGATTCCGCAAGGCCGAGCTCCACCTCCATCCGCTCGGAATCTTTTATGGCATTTTCAATTTTTTCACGACGCTCGTCCACCATAGCGATTACTGGCTTGTAAAGATAACGATGAAGAATAAAAAGAAGCAAACCAAAGTTTACCCCCTGAATGAGGAGGAGTTTCCAATTGATACCGAATACTGAGATGATCTGTTCCACGTGAATGTATGCTGATTATGCGAACTTAACGATGAATGCGATGACGAGCGCGAAAATTGCAAGTGCTTCTGTAAAGGCGATACCAATGAACATAGTTGCCTGTACCTTACCTGATGCATCTGGGTTTCTTCCGATAGCCTCAAGCGCCTTTGCAACAATGAGACCGATACCGATTCCGGGACCAATAACCCCAAGACCCACTGCGAGTGCCATGCCTAATGTTTTTGCTACTTCAATATCCATATTTGGGAAGCTTTTAGGTTTTAGGTGTTAGGTGTTAGGAAAAGTCTCTACTTTCCACAACACCGCAAAGCTAAAACTCAAAATACTAAATTAACTAATAATCATATTAAACTAAAACCTGATAGGTATTAGTTTTTAAGATAACACGCCCTGTGTCCTCCTAAAAGCTAAAACCTAACACCTTAAACCTCGTTAATGCGCCGGCGTGACCGCAATCTTCACAAAGAAGAGTGTGAGGAGCGCAAAGATTGCCGCCTGTATAAAACCGACGAAAACCTCAAAGAGCATAATGGGGACGGGGAGTACCATGGGTACAAAGTGCTGAATAACTAAAATCATCACTTCTCCCGCAAAGATGTTTCCGAAAAGACGAAACGAGTACGAGACCAAACGCGCTACTTCGGAAAAAAGCTCAATAATGCCCACCAAAAAACCCAGGAACGAGGTAACATTAACAAATTTCTTGCCATATTTCAAGAAGCCCAATGTTGCCACCCCGACCACCTCAATAACAATAAAGACAATGATCGTGAGCGCAAGTGTTGTGTTCAGGTCAGTATTCATCGAGCGAAGGAGCGGCGTGAACTCCCCTCCGTGCGTCCAGCCAATACTTCCGATCCCCGGAGTAAATTCAATAATATTTGCGGTAAAAATAAAAAGGAAAATAGTGAGGATGAGCGGAAAAAGTTTTCGTGCGAGCTTTGCATCCTCTAGGGTCTCCGTCATGTAGTCAAGAATACCGACAAAAAGTGTCTCTACCGCCGTCTGGAGTCGCCCCGGAATGAGTGCGAGATTTTTGCGTACAAAAAACGCAAGGATTGCGAGAAGTGCAAACACGATAAAGCTCATGAGCATTGTATTTGTGACGGGAATCCCCCACAGAGTCCCTATTTGTTCTGCCGAAAGCGAAATATGAATCCCGTTAGAAGTAGGAAGCTCACGCGCGACTGTATCTGTAATTGTATCGTGTGTATTCATAATATCTAGTAATTTTCATATGATAGCTAAATCTCAATTATTTAGCGCGTGAACTTCCGTATTTGTTTAACGACTAGTGAAAAAAATATCTGGACATTCGACTTCCTCCATCAGTAGAAATAGCTGAACTATGCCCGCCCGCCATCACTTGAGCTCAACTTTGTGTTCTGGCGAAAGTGGGCAGGCGACTTCTAACGGGATGAATCCCTTTGTCTTCAATAATTGAGCGCATTCTAGCAGAAAAAGTCTAAATATCAAAAAGAAAAAATTATATAAAAACACCCCCGAAAAAAATCTCGGGGGTGTAAGTTGAAACTAAAGAACTATTTTTTTATGAACACTGATACATTATGAACATGTCATGGATGGATTCACCGGAGCAGTGTTACCGTTCTGGTTGGTCCAGTAGCTAACACCAATGTTTCCTGCCCCATTAAATGGGTCAAAAGTTCTCGGGGGAAGATACCTGTCTCGTCTGAACTCCAAATGGAGATGTCGCCCGTCTGAGGAACCAGAATTTCCAATGAGCCCCACAAGGTTGCCGCAAATAACACTTCCCTCTGGTCGTATAGATGCTTGTAGCATGTGTGCATAAATAGTAACCATCCCATCTGGATGCTCTATGCGTACATGGTTGCCGAAACCAGATCCGCAACCAGGAACAGGTGTGTCGGCACAGGTGTTCACTTTCTGGTACACAACCCCACTTGCGCCGGCACGAATATACGCGGGGTCAATTCCTCCACCTTTAATATCGGTACCAACATGCCCATCATAGGCAATATAGTAAGGGGGCGGAGAAAGTTGCGTATTGCCATCATAGCGACGCACAGCTCCCGCACTCGGATTATTATCGTACCATCGCGAGTATCCTGCGTAAAAATCAAGCGGCCACCTAATCAATGCCGCCTCCGCGGAAAGACTCACGACAACCAACACCAAACCAGCCAAATAAGCTTTATTCATTTCACTTCTCCTTTTTTAATGTGTACAGAACTATTGTTTCAAATCTGAAACGCGATAGACAGTTGTGAATGCTTTGGGGAACATCTTTCCTGTAGCTGGATTAATAACGCCTCCATAAGGACGGAAATTGATACTCTTCCCCTTTTCAAGCCAACTCAACATTGATATGTTGCCATCAACTCCTTCCACAACTTTTTTCGCGCCAAGGAATTCACCATCATTACCGAGTTTAAAAGCCCAGACACCGTCTGCCTCGCCAAACGCAGTAGTTCCGTCATCAGCAAAAAGCAACTGACTCAAGTAGGTTGAAACGAAAGGTGACTCTATTCCATTGTTTGTCTCCTGTCTTTTTCCATTTCCATCAAGAGCGACAGACCATATGGCATCGTTTGAAGAAGGAAAGTATATTCTCTTACCGTCAGGCGACCATCCGGTGATTCTGTACTCTTTCCCTTCTGTGCCTGCTTTGGAAGCAATACTATCTTCCCCTGTAACTAGGTCGTAAATCGCAACACCTTGAAACATATCCTCATCGCCGAGATTGATTTTCTCGTCTTTGAGTTTTATGTAGGCGATTTTCTTACCATCAGGGGAAAACATTGGGGAGATGCCGTGAACGCCAATTTGGGTAACAAGACCATCTCCATCTCGTGCGAGAAGTAGGAGTTCATTATCGTAGGTAACTACGGCAATAAGATTCCCCTGTGGAGAAATCCTCCCTTCGCCACCAACAGCTACTCTATTGATTATTTTCTGTGACAATCCCGTTATCTTATCAAGGAGCCATAGCTCGTTATTAGAGCTATATTCTCCAGAAGACAGGCTCTTAACAAACAAGACAGCGTCGTCATTCTGATCCACAAGCCGAATTGACCCCGTTGCCACTATTTTACTTGTGGTTGCAAGGGTACCATCGGGAGAAATTTCTTCTTTATGGAGCGAGCCATTCTCGGCATAGAAAAGCCCTCTGCCTTTGAGAACATTTAGGTCTTTTGTAATGACGAGGGGAGGTTCAGGTTTTTCGTCCGACAGATTTGTGTTCTCTGGCGAAACATTTCCTGCACTCCACGGTGGAGTAAGCAGATTCCCCGCCACCGCAAATGCAGAAAGCACCGCAAGTGTAATGCCTAACAGAATTAAGAGTTTTGTTTTCATTGTGAGATTCCTCATAAGATATGATTGATGAAGTGATATTCAATTTCAGTGTACCATGTTTGTGTTAAAGAACTATGATGAATTCATTTGTATTCTCCTTGTGTAAGTTGGATGTCAGAAATGCAACATCTGTGGCGAGTCTATCATGTTTGTACGGGGGGGGTCAAGCGCAAAACTGAATTAAGATCACACTCCCAATATCCGATACACCGCAACCCCAAACGCTATTGTCACATTGAGCGACTCTTTTGTGCCAAGCATGGGGATTTCGGCGATAATGTCGCTCTGCACAAGCACCTCGGGGAAAATACCATCCACTTCGTTCCCTATCACAAATGCAGTTTTCTTTTCCGGCACTATACTTTTGTAGTCAACTGACTTCTCGTCCTGCTCAAGAGCAACAACATAATAATTTTCTTCTTTCAGCCTCTTCACGCATTCGAAAGTACTCTCAATATATTCCCACTTCACCGTGTCCTCTGCACCTAGTGCAACCTTTGCAAAATCTTTTCTTTTTTCTCCTTTATTATCAAGCGGTGTTGGTGTTGTGCCACACAAATATATTTTCTCAATTCCTACCGCATTTGCCGTGCGGAAAATCGAGCCCACATTGTGAACACTACGGAGATTGTCGAGAATAGCAACTGTTTTTCTGGTACTCATTTTCTAATTATTACTACCTCACCTTTTATTATTGAAACAATTGTCGAAGGCTTTGTTTTTGGATTTCCGCCGCTTTGGTAAAAGTCCACCGTATCACCAAAATAGCGCTTTGCTTCGGTGATGTTTTTGGCGGGAGGAAGCCCCTCTGGATTTGCGCTCGGTGCTACAAGCGACCCCGTCTTCTTTATAATATCAATCAGGGATTTTTTATTAGGTATTCTGAATGCGAGGGTTTTTGTGCCACGATGCAGGTACTCAAACTTTTTCAGACCACAGGGCAATATGACGCTCACTGCCCCCGGCCAAAACTTCCCTAATAACTCTCGGGCCTCCTCATCGAGGTTCACTCCAAAACGCTCGACGTCACTGACATTGGAAATTAAAATGATGAGTGGCTTCTTTTCATTTCTCCCTTTTATATTGTAAATTCTCTCAACTGCTTTTTTGTTTTCTGCGGCAGATACCATCCCATACAAAGTATCGGTAAGAAGTACTCCAACACCTCCTTTCTTCAATATCTTAATTATTTTCTCATCCACACTTAATTGATTATGCTCCGCGCTTCCTCAAAACAGTGGAATAAATTTCGAGAAATGCAAAGAGAAGAGCGAGAACAAGTGGTCCAAAGAGGAATCCAACCGGACCAAAAAATGTGACACCGCCCAAAATGGAAAGAAGAATAAGGAATGGGTGAAGCTTGGCGCCCTTGCCAACGAGCTTAGGCCCCAACACATTGTCAACGAGCCCCACAGCAACTATTCCCCACACCAATAGCCCGAGAGCAGACGGCTCCTGACCAGTAAAAAAGAGAAACAAAATCGCAGGGAGAAGTACAATAGAGGTGCCAATGGCAGGAATGAGCGCGGTCACCGCAGCGACACTTCCCCACAGCACGGGGTTTGGAACGCCGAAGATAGCGAGCCCAATGGCAGTTAACACTCCTTGCACCAGCCCCACGGCGATACTTCCCCGCACTACCGAGTTTATTGCTATTTCAAGTTTTCGAAAAATAGTCTCATCGTGTACATCCTGAAGGGGGCTTAGTGTGATAGCGTTCTTTTTGAGCTCGCTTCCCTCTTTAAACAAGTAGTAGAGCGCAAAGAGCATCACGATTATGCTCGAAACTATTTTTGCAATATTGGAAAATACGGTCCCGAGATGCTCTGTCAGCCAAACAAGACCTTGCTTAAGATACTGGTTGATGTCAAAAGTGCTCGCCGGGAGTGATGTGATACCGAGTCCTCTCACCATGTCCTCGAGCCAGATCATCATCCCCGTGGTTCCTCCGTTCTCTACAATAGTCTCTGAGAGTTGAGTGGCTTCCTTAAAAATCTGTGTACTGAGGAGAGTGATGGGCACAAAAATCACAACCAAAACAAAAATGGTAGACAAAATTGCCGAGGTGGCATGTCGTTCGTTCATCATGCTGAGAATTCTTTTGTGTACGGGTGAAAATACTGTTGCAAAAATAACTGCCAATATAAGAGCATAAATAAATGGCTGAAAAATGAAAAAAACAAGAAGACCAACCCCTGCGAGAACTGCAAGGAGAAAATAAAGTTCTGATTTCTGATTTGCCATGGTGCTTTTATTATACCAGAACCTATCTCAAATTAAACCGCTAATAATATACAGATTACCAGACTTCAGGGGTTTTTGAAAACTTTGTTTTCAAAAACCCCTGAAGTGGCTTGCCGACCGATAAGGCTCAAATTTAATTTGAGATGGGTTCTAGTTTAACGCTACGGCCGCCATTCTTACTCATTTGTCTGGGGTACCGTGGCGAGCCTCTTATTTTCCGCAACTGACTTCCAGAAGAAATAGCCGACCACGGTTATGGTCACGCATGGCGAGAACCACGCGGGGATGTGTGCGCCAAAGGCTTCAAGAATCATCACGAAGCCGAGAAAACCGATCGAGTACATTGCACCGTTTTTCAAATAGCTGTACGAGCGGATGCGATCGACCCCGTACATCGTAAGCTGACGCACCACAATAGCGCCGATACCGGTACCGATGAGAATCATCGGTACCGAAGTTGTAAATGCAAAGGCCCCCACTACCCCGTCGATACTAAACACGGTGTCCAAGACTTCAAGAAAAAGGACCTTGGACCAGTCGGACGGACATACTGCTGTGTTCGCCCGATGCAATGATGCGCTCCTCTATCTCCTCTGCATTATCTTTAAATCCCTGCGTTATAAAAAACACACTAAAGCCAACCGCCGCCGCAAGCGCGAGCTTCATTGGATCCTCAAAGAACGAACTGTTTATTTTATACAGCACCCCGACAAGAAGAAGTGCTGCTACGGAGGAAAACCATACCGCGCCGTATTTCTGCACATACCATTCATGCGGAAGTCCAAACTTTTTATCCTCCATAAAAAGCCAATGCGCCCAGAGAAGCACAAGGAACATTCCACCCGCAATCATAATAATTGGGGTTGCCGCCATTACTGCGACGGTCACACTCGGGTCATTTTTCCAAATAGCTGAGATGGCACCCCAGAGTCCTATGTTGGGAGTAGAAAGGTAAACAATGAGTGACGGCAAGACACCGCGCACCACGAACACCGCAAAAAGAATACCCCACGTCAGGAAGAATCGTTTCGCGCGCCTACTCTTCATCGTCGAAAGAACGTCGGCATTCACCACCGCATTGTCGATACTCATCACCGTCTCAAAGATGACAAGCCCTAAAATAATCAAGAATATTTCAAACATTGAAGTAATGATACCGCACTCTCCACATAAAAACAAAACCGGGGCTTGTCACCCCGGGTACTTCTTAAAACTTTTGGTATCAGTGGTAGACAGTATCATCTCCGCAGAGTACATGTATTTTAAACAAAATTTCCTCCATTTTTTCAGAATCATTCGGCCCCACTCTTCTTTCATATATATTTCTTAGAAAGGCCATGCCGAGAGAGAGATGTTCGAAACTAAAATCAAGATAGTAGTCGTTCGGAAGCTCGTTGCTCCGACGCAACCGAAGTTGATCAGGAGACGGAAGTCTTGCCCCCCTCTCACTTTCCTCCTCAATTGCAATTTCAATAAGTTGCAAACACCAGTCCTTCTCCTTGTCAGTAAAGCTTACGATAAGGTTATTTTGATTAGGATTAAAACCAAAATTCATGTCACACCTCCCTCTTTTCAAAAAGTTAGGAAGCAAAATGACCACCTGCAACTGCTGAACCTCTGCATCTATTATACAACTATTTTTGAGGGTGGCAAAATACAAAAACCAGCCCCGTTTGAAAGAGGCTGGTCTTGAATACAGAGTTTTTACTAAACCCCGTACTCCTTTTGATACGCGAGGATTTTTTCAAGAATATCCCCTCGCAAATCATATTTGCTTCCGGCTGTAGAATTCTTGAGGAGATCAATCAGATCCTCAAATGTTGCGACGGCTTGAACAGGTATTCCATAATTCTTCTGAAATTCCTGTACTGCTGAAAGTTCGCTTTCTTTTCCGCGTTCTTGCCGATCAAATGCAATCACACAGCCAATGGGGTTCCGCCGTTTGCGCGAATAATTTCAACAGCTTCGCCAGATGAAGTCCCCGTGGTCATCACATCGTCAATGATCAGTACCTTTTTTCCTTCAAGCGGGGACCCGGCAAGGATCCCTCCTTCACCATGGGCCTTTTCTTCCTTGCGGTTGAAGGCGTACCCGACACTATTACCGAGGGCTATCGCAACACCTGCAACAAGCGGAATACCTTTATACGCAGGGCCAAAGATCACATCAGGATTAAAGTTAAGATGAATCACCTTTGTATATTCCTGAACAAGTGTTGAAAGAGTGTGTCCCGTATTGAACAATCCGGAATTAAAGTAGTATGGCGAAATTCGCCCACTCTTCAGCTCCCGAGGAACAAGCTCAATGGCACCGATCCTGAGCGCCCAGTTAATGAAGTTTATACGTGTTGCGTACTGCGGATGAGCACTTGGGTGTCTCATTTTCTTCTCCTTATCGATACTGGTTGATGAGATTATGAAGCTTTAGTGTTTCCTCTCGTGCTCGTTCTGCGAAGTCAGCGTCGTTTGAGGCAAAAATAATGCCACGGGAGGAATTAATGATCATACCCTGTCCACGGCTGTCTTTACCTGCCATAACAGTTTGTTCCACATCACCACCTTGCGCGCCGATACCCGGAATCAATATTGGCATGTCGCCAATAACCTTGCGAACTTCACGAAGTTCCTGTGGTTGTGTTGCCCCAACAACTACCAAACAATTTCCATTCTTGTTCCATGAGGTAGCAACGTGTTGCGCAACATACTGATAAAGTGGCACATTGTATCCAGGTGCTACACTAACGTGATGATCCTGAAATTCCCCAGCTCCCTCGTTGGACGTACGACATAAAACAATAATGCCCTTGTTCACACGGTCCAAAAATGGAGAGAGTGCTTCGCCACCAAAATACGGACTTACCGTAATCGCATCAGCATTTAAAAAATCAAATGCTGCACTCACATAACCAGCATTTGTATTGCCGATGTCTGCACGTTTTGCATCGAGGATTACTGGGACATTTGGTGCGACTTCATTGATGTAACAAATTGTCTCACGTAGAGCCGACAAACCATCATGACCATACGCTTCATAAAAAGCAATGTTGGGTTTGTAAGCACATACAATGTCTTTGGTTGCATCAATGATATCTCTATTGAATGCAATGAATGATGTTTCCGGATCAATACCTCTATCAGGGCGACCTGCGTCTGATATTTGTACTGCTTCAGGAATCTTATTTAGAACGGGATCAAGCCCGACGCAAACAAAATTTCCTTTATCCCACTGGGCACGCAAAAGTGCCATGAAATTTCTACTATTCATCGTTCCTCCCTTTTCAAAGTTCAAATTCCTACATTCCACACAACAACGCCGTGCGGGTTGGCTTACATATTCTCCTGCTCACAACCTAACAAAACTAGACAAGAAAAGCAACGAGAACGCAATTTATATACCCGTCCCCCTGAGTGTGTAGGTGATGGCTTTGCATATAGAGACTATCGCAGGCTTCAGTTTGATCATTTAGAACAACTGCCTTTTAGTACACTGTGTTAGAATAAGGAAAATTATGACAGGAAAAAATTCATATGCTATTAGCATGCTTTCACCTGAGGAATTCCCAAAAGCGCTTTTGGAAATTCCTCAGGTGCCGGAAAAACTTTTTGTAGCGGGTGAGCTCCCCGACCCGTCACAATATTATTATCTTGCCGTAGTAGGATCAAGAAAGTACACGAGCTACGGCAAGGAGGCATGTGAGAGAATTATTGCAGGGCTTGCGGGCTATCCTATTGTCATCGTGTCCGGACTTGCGATGGGGATCGATGCTATTGCGCACCGCGCCGCACTAGATGCGGGGCTTCGTACGATAGGAATGCCGGGATCTGGTATAGACTCATCAGTAATTGGTCCAAGAATAAATTTAAACCTCGCATATGAGATAGTTCAAAATGGTGGAGCGCTTATTTCAGAATACGAACCTACTGCACGTGCAGCAATTTGGACATTTCCACAACGTAATAGATTAATGGCAGGAATTTCTCAAGGAGTACTAATTATAGAGGCGGAGGAAAAGTCCGGCACGCTCATCACCGCGCGCCTCGCTGTCGAGTACAGCAGAAATGTTTACACAGTCCCTGGCTCAATTTTCTCAGCACCATCAAAAGGTACGAACAATCTCTTGCGACAAGGCGCGACACCAATTACTAGCGCAAAGGACTTGCTTGAAGAAATTGGTTTCGTCGAGCAATCCTTCGGATCGCTCGACCTCACTCTTTTTACGCCCGAAGAACAAGCGATACTCGTACTATTAGATGAACCCCGTGAGCGCGAGGAAATTATCGCTTCACTCGACACACCTCCTGCGCAAACACTTTCAATCCTAACTGTCCTCGAAATCAAAGGTGTAATTCAGGAACGAATGGGTAAAATTGAACGAGTAAAGTAAGCATCTTTTTCCCCTTGACAAAAAGAATGGGAGGTGCTATACTTGTCTTTGAATTACGGCATCCCGCTGTGAATGTGATTTGAACTTTAACTTTGAGGAGAATGAAATGAAGGTTTGGAAAATTTCCAGGAATAAACCCCTTAATTTTCGCGATAGTCCGGGAGGCAACACCAAAGAAGTAGCTATTGCTGCAGCAAGCGGAGAGCAAGAGGCACGGGGTACACTTTTTGACCCACAGCGCCAACCAATCCAAATAGGAAGCAATTTTCTTGCTGAGTTTGGGCAGATTGAGTTACTCGAAGGACAAACCTACGCAGGAGAAAAACCTACTGTCATTTCTTACGAAGGTTCCCGCTAATTGGGAAACCGCCAAACAAAGCAGGTCACCTCACGACCTGCTTTTTTTCATTTTCATATTTGCAAAATTAATCACTCTATAGTACTACTGTAGTCTAATGGCTCTCAAACAATACAAACTTCTAATCGTCGAATCGCCGTCAAAGGCGAAGACGATTGGTAAATATCTCGGAAGCGAATACGTCGTAAAGGCGAGCGTGGGGCACGTGCGCGATCTGCCAAAATCAAACAAACAAGCTATCGATATTTCCGGTGGCTTTATTCCGTTTTACGAAATCTCAAAAGGCAAGGCGGACATCGTGCACGAGATTGATTCTCTTGCAAAAAAGGCAAGTGAGGTGCTCCTCGCAACTGACCCCGACCGCGAAGGTGAAGCGATAGCGTGGCACATCAGCCAAGCCTGTGGCTTGGAGTCTAAAAGTCAAAAGTCAAAAGTCAAAAGAATTACATATCACGAGATTACCAAGGCTGCTATAGAAGAGGCTATCGCGCATCCGCGCATGATTGACCAAAACCTTCGCAAGGCGCAGGAGGCAAGGCGCGTGCTCGACAGACTCGTGGGCTATGACCTCTCGGGGCTCATCTGGAAAAAAGTGCGCTATGGCCTCTCTGCGGGACGTGTGCAGTCCCCTGCCCTTCGTATAATAATGGAGCGTGAGCGCGAAATCCGTGCGTTCATACCAGAGGCATATTGGACGCTCACCGCAAAAGTAAAAACAACAAAGGGTGCAGAGCTTGAGCTTGCTTGCACCGAGGAACCACGCGATGAAGCGGTGGTAAAAAATATTTTAAAAATAGGTCGTGCAAATCAGTGGATTGTGCGTGAAGTAAGAGAAAGCGAGGTCGGTCGCGCACCAAAGGCGCCGTTCATTACCTCTACCCTCCAGCAAGCTGGCTCGTCACGTTTTGGATTTGCGCCATCACGCACAATGGGTATCGCGCAAAAGCTCTACGAAAAGGGATTCATCACCTACATGCGCACCGACAGCACCACGCTTTCCAAAGATGCTATGGCGGCAATTCTTGGTGAAATTACCAAACGCTACGGCGCAGAGTCCGCAGAGGCGCGTGTGTACAAAACAAAAAGCAAGAATGCACAGGAGGCGCACGAGGCTATTCGCCCAACAGACTTCACAAAAGACAGTCTCGGCATCAACCCTGAAGAGAAAAAACTTTACCGCCTCATCTGGGCGCGCACCATGGCATCACAAATGGTGGATGCAAAACTTGCACGCACAACCATTCTCGCAAACGTGAGGGATTTTACCATACCGAATTTTTCCATCACCGGCTCTCGAGTGCTTTCCCCCGGCTGGCTCTCGGCCGACCCAGACTCGCGTGGTGAGGATGTGGAGCTACCTAAAGTTGCAGAAGGAGAGTCGCTCATTCTTCTCTCACTCGATGACACGGCAAAATTCACCGAGCCACCGTCACGTTACTCCGAAGCAGGTCTCGTGAAGGAGCTTGAGAAGCGCGACATTGGCCGCCCTTCTACGTATGCGTCTATTATTAAAACTATTCAGGATCGTGGCTATGTGATTAAAGACGGCAAGACATTGAAGCCCACCGACACGGGTGACGTGGTGAGCTCTTTTCTTGAAGAACATTTTGCACATTATATTTCGGATACATTTACTTCCGAGATGGAAAACAAGCTCGACGATATTGCAAACGGCGACCGCGAGTATGTGAAGGTGCTCAAAGAATTTTACACACCATTTACAAAAGACCTCAAAGCGAAAGATAAAATTGAAAAGCAGACAAACATGGGTGACGCAGACCCAAAGCACAAGTGCCCAAAGTGTAACGGCTCGATGATTATCAAGCTCGCACGTACAGGTAAATTTCTCTCGTGTAAAAACTATCCCGATTGTGATGGCGCTCGCCAAATAGATGGTACCGAGCTCGCCGGGCCACGCGACACAGGTGAGCTCTGCCCAAAGTGCGGAAAGTCAAACCTCTTTGAACGTGACGGGCGCTTTGGGAGATTTATTGCTTGTGGAAGCTATCCAAAATGTAAGCATATTAAAAAAGATGACTCTGCTGCACTTTTGAATGCTACGGGTGTCGGATGTCCTGTCTGCAAAAAAGGATTCATGACTGAGCGTAAGGGGCGTTTTGGAATTTTCTATAGTTGTACCGGCTACCCCGACTGTAAATACGCTATCAAAGCACGACCAACGGGAAGAATCTGCGAATATCCAAAAGTGGACGGCTCCCCCTGCGACTCCCTCATGATGGATGGCACAAAAACGATTCCAGAAAGATGCAGTAACAAACTATGTCCTAACCACAATCCACACAAGCTAATAAAGTAAAGTATGGCAGGATGAAGCCTGCGCTTCATCCGCAACTAGTTTTTGTGGGGCGGAAGCATAATTTTTCTAGCAAAAAAATTGCTGAGCCGGGGTAGCGGAAATTTTAGAGTGACGACGAGAAAATTATCTGTGACCGAAGACCATACCCGAACGTTGTAGTAATAAATTGTGCCCCAATCATAATCCTCATAAACTAACTAAGTAAATTAGGAAGCATGCACAGCATGCGCAGATCGTCTTCGTGGGGCTGTGATTCCATTTTTGCATCGTCTTTGCGAGGAGGTACGACGAAGCAATCCAGATTTATATGCACTAACCTCTAGATTGCTTCGCTGCGCTCGCAAAGACGGTGAGTGCGTGTATTTCCGATTGCACTCGCAAAGACATGCAGAGCAAGGAGTGTTATTATTTAGCACATGAAATACTCTGAAAAAGTTCCTTGCATATATATCCTCGCAAGTAAACGAAACGGCACACTTTATACAGGAGTCACTAGTGACTTACTAAAACGCATAACCGAACACAAGAGTGACACCATTGAAGGATTCACAAAAAAGTACGGTGTGCATACCCTTGTATATTTTGAAGTACACGAAACCATGCGTGGCGCGATTGAACACGAAAAACAAATAAAAGCAGGCTCACGCAAAAAGAAAATTGCTCTCATTGAGTCTGGGAACCCACGGTGGATTGATCTGTACAGCACATTATTGTAATTCTCTGGATTGCTTCGCTCCGCTCGCAAAGACAATTAAACTTTCTGATTTTCGACTTGCTACTTTTGACTAGTCTCAATCATATCCCAAATTGCCCCTGCGACATTTCTCGGCTTCCCCTCAAACGGTAAATGGTGATTATCAAAAAATGGCATTGAGTTGCATTCAATGATTCCGCATCGCTCCTGGTCTTTCCATGAGCGACTTATGTCTGCAATGATAAAATCAATACCGACAATGGGTGCGTTTAAAACCTCCGCGGTGCGCTCAAAAAGAGCAATGTTGTCTGCATGCACTTCTTCGGTAACATCCGCCGTCGTGCCCCCCACACTCCAGTTCACTTTTTGATGAAAGGTCACGCGCCTCCCTTTTGGTAAAATATCTTTCGGCACATGCCCCTGCCACTTGAGCTCGGTCGTAGCAGAATCGTCGAGTTTAATTTTTGAAAAGTATGGACCACTACGTGCGGGATGTTCGTTTGCTCTACGAACTAACTCTAAAATCGTGCTTGTGCCGTCCCCTACCACACAAGGAGGGTCTCTGCGAAGTGTCGCAACGAGCTTGCCGTCTACCACAGTCGCGCGGTACACGCTACCCTCAATTTCTTCCTCTATAATTACTGATGGTGAGACTTGTTTTGCGACAGCGAATGCGCGCAAAAGCTCGGCTTCGTCCGTGATGTGAAGTGTTGTGTGTCGCGACCCAGATCCCTTGCGAGGCTTTACAATAACAGGCACATCGAGTTTCCTAAAAAGCTCTAGAGCTGATTTTTTTGAAGAAACTGATCCACCCTTTGCGACCGTCAACCCTCGAGATTGAAACTCCTTTTTTAAAATAGCCTTGTCGTCGATCCACCACGCACCCGTAGATTTTTTGACAGGAAGGGGGATCCCTTCAAATGTTATACGTTTCCCATTTTTAAATTCTGCGAGAAAGAAATTCCGCGCGAGCCTAAAAAGTCGTAGCTCCCATACCACTATCCCCCGCGCCTTGGCTTCTGCCCACAGCATTTGTGCAAGGAGCTGTGTTTCGTGGTCTGGCTCAGTTTGCTTTTTTGCTACACCAGTGCGCACGAGAGCAGAAAAAATATGTGGCTCAAACGACATAATAAGACTGTTCATTTTAAACACCGTCGGTTCCAAAAACAAAAGATTCGAAAAAACTTTTCCAAAGATAATTTTAATGAGTACGTCAACATACGTTACTCCATGTGTTGCATTTATTTCACCACACTCAACACATATTTTTGTCTTTGGGGACGCTTTGTCTTTCATAATGTATGAGTATATCATGCGACGTTTGCTTTTCCTTTTTTTCTTACAACACGAAAAGAAGATGTCACACTCATTTCACTCCATTAGTAGACAATATTAAACGATAGACGAGGAATCATACTGGTGTTCTTAATTCTTGAATGCGTCTTAAAATAGAAATTACCATCTGAGAAAGGGCATTAGATCTCCTCCTTGTCCGGCATCACGACATTAGCCTTCCAGAACTTGCGGTGGAGCGCCATGCGGACATCCTTGATTTCCTCGTTCTTCATAAGCTCCAAAATAAGCCACCACGTGAGGAGACCAGCAACACCTGCCACAAGTCCTTGTGTAAAAATACCAATGAATGTATCGAGATTTAAATACAGACCAAGAACTTCCAAAAATTCATACGCGACGAGCCCCGCAATCAGCGCAGAAAAAGAGCCGTGGATTAATGTATCCTTAATGGGTGACAAAAATTTACCAAATCGTTTTCTAAAGAAATATATAAGAAGCGCGGTATTGAGAAGTACGCCAAAGGAATATGCGAGCGGAAGCATCAACACCGAAGCGCCGGCAATCCCCTCCACGCGAAGGAGCGCCCCCATAAAATCCTGAATGAATGGGCTACTTGCATACCACAAAAGAAAAAAGTATCCCGTGACTCCTATCACAATCGAGGAAAATAAATTGACTAAAAGTGGAATACTGTTGTTCCCCGTCGCATAAAACCCCCGCACAAAAAGAAGGCCGATTGATTGAGCAACAACAGACACGGTGAATATTGCCAACGCCGCCGCGGTGAGCTTTGTCGCCGTCCAGTCAAACGAGCCAGAGCCAAGAATGGTGCGAACGATCTGCGCGCGAAGGACAATCATAAGTACCAGAACAGGGAGCGACCAAAACACAATATGTCGTGCAGCGGCCAATATTTTTTCAAGGAATTTTTTCATCTCGTCTTCCACAAAATGTTTTGAGAGACCAGGGAAAGCCGCTGTCGCATAGCTCACGCCAATAACCGCGAGCGGGACAGACTGAAGATTAAACGCAAAGTTGAAGACGGTAATAGAGCCCTCGGGGAGATTTGCCGCAAATGCAACCAATGCAAAAAGAGCAATCTGGTTTGCCGAAAGCCCAATTGTTCGGGGGAAGGAAACTCGAAGAACCTCCCAAATGTCCAAAAAAGAAGGAACGAGTGACATTTTTAAAGTAAAACCATTGCGTGAACTGACAAAAAAGTGCACAAAAAAGTGCAGGAAGGCGCCGAGGACAACGCCCCATCCAAGCCCAATTGGCCCAAATGTCGGATAGAAGAAAAGGGCACCTAAAATTATGCCTACATTATAAAGCACTGGCGCAAGAGCAAATGCAAAAAACCTATGGAGCATCTGGGTCACGCTACTTAAGAGATTGGAGAGACCGAGGAGAATTGGCGACAGGAGTAAAAGTCGCGACATGGTAACAAGCTCATTGTAGGCATCTCCTGAGTATGCAGGAAAAAGTGTGTGTACAATGGAGGGGACTGCTACAAATACGCCGATAGACACGATCGCAAGAATCGTAAAAAAAACAGTGAAGGTGTCGTTCAGAAACTTCTGTGCGCGCGCATCGCTCTCCCCTGCTCTCCTCGTCAAAATCGGAATAAGTACCACAGCCGAGATAAATGAAGCAACACCTGCGAAAACGAAGTCAGGGATACGAAAGGCTGCGTAATAGATATCAAGTATTTGATCAGCTCCAAAAGTGTGAGCAAGTAGACGATCACGAAAAAGTGCGAGGAGTTGTGAAAGTATTGCAAAAATACCAATGAGAAATGCCGCTTCATGAAGTCCATTCCATTCGCGTGAAAAAAGTGAGAGGAGTTTTTTAACCATTATTTATAGAGTATACCCGCGAAACTACACACAAGCAAATCAAATATAAAAACGCCCTCGAGATTTTCTCGAGGGCGTAAATCTAAAGCTAACAAAATTAATTTTTGCCTACATTAGGTCACTGACACGATAATGATGGATACGTAGGTGCACTGGTACCGTTTTGAGCAACCCAGAAACTTCCCGTGCTACTTGTGTTCCCGGGACCACCAAATAAATCCAACCGATCCGTGTGAGGACTTGAGGTAGTAACGTACTGACTCGCCCATATTTCCATATGAAGATGAATAGCTGTTGAGCTTCCTGAGTTTCCCATCTGTCCGACCGCACCACCACACAAGATAGTCATTGGCCAAACAACAGTACCAGGTGCCATGTGTGCATAGATAGTTACCCTGCCACTTCCATCATTATGAAGGATCTTGACATGGTTTCCATATCCATAGCACGCATTTCATGGAGTCCAATTGTTTCCACAACCATCCTGCCTCCCGTACAAACTCCCAGTAAATCCCGCACGAATATGTGTCGGCGATCTGTTGCCTAGAATATCCGTACCATGGTGCTTATCGGCTCCCGACTGAGGATTTCCCGTATAAATACGAGTTGGACATGGAGTAGAGCCCCCGCCAGAGCAAAATCCTGTTTGATTACCGTTAGCATCAACAAGATAGTCACTATGATTATGATCATACCATCGTGAATATGCAGGATTTGCATAATAATCAAGTGGCCACCGATGAAGCGTTGCTGCTTCCGCAAAGAAACTTGTTCCTAGTAAAACCAGTCCAGCCAACATGGCTTTTTTCATTTTCAATCTCCTTTTTAGTTTGTAGGTTGTATTACTTAACGGAAACAAATTCCCAATATTTACCCTTAAATCCCTGTGCGCGATAAGCAACAACACTATCTTTAGCTAACCATTGCAAATTACTACCTTTGCCTAGTGTTTTTGAAGACTCGACTTCACCATTCCTTTTAAAGACCAGCATTCCTATCTCGTCTTCATACGACAGGGAGATCATCTGTAATCCATCAGAAGAAACAAGCAAATTTCGATTCATGAGGGGATCAAGCCCTCCGAGAGAACTACCAATACTTGACTTGTTGGACAACTGCTTCACTGCATTGCTGCTGAGATCAACAACCCACAAAGATTGGGTTGATGTTCTCAATGAGTTGAAGTATAACTTTTTTCCATCAGCAGAAAACGCAATAGGATTATTATCCTTACTATCATTAGTAACAATAATTTCCTCTTCAGTATTTAGGTCATAAATCACAATCCCAATAGTGTTCCCCGGTAGATCCCTGTCAAACGAAGAGCTTGCAAATTTATAGTAAGCAATCTGTTTGTTGTCTGGGGAAAAAAGTGGCAAAGCTCCATAAATGCCAATCTTTTTCAAAAAGACACCATCTCCGGTCAAGAGATCAATTCCTCCTGTAACGAGATTACTAGTTGCAATAAGCTCTCCTGATGGAGAGAGTACCGCATCACCGACAGAATCAGCAATTTTCTTCTCCTTTCCAGTCTGTGTATTTATTGCCCACAAATCAGCAGTACCCCCAACTTCATCTTGAATCACTAAACTTTTCGCAAACAAAATCTTCGAACCTTGCTGATCAAATACATGCTCAACATTGTCGGCTATTTTCCTTCGTGAAGTTTTTTCATTTTGGTCGTTAGGTCGGGAAACATATATCACCTTGTCATCGTCAAGATATGCAGATTCCTCTGCTTGAATACCCTGCATGGATGGCAGTAGCGTAGATACATCATCCGGCAGATTCTCTTTGCTTGCATTTACATTTTGTAAGT